>DVOR01000058.1 GCA_018713405.1 Candidatus Spyradenecus faecavium
GTTGGGGGGAGGTCGGGGGGCGGCGTTTCGCCGGGGGGGAGGAGGCAGAGGACGACGTCGGCGCGGGCGATGAGGTCGCGGGCGCGGGCGACGCCTTGGCGCTCGACGTCGCCGGGGGCGTCGCGCAGGCCGGCGGTGTCGACGAGCCGCACGGGCACGCCGTCGAGGTCGAGGGCCTCCTCGATGGAATCGCGGGTGGTGCCGGGCTCGGGGCTGACGATGGCGCGGTCGGCGCCGAGCAGGGCGTTGAGAAGGGTGGACTTGCCGGCGTTCGGGGGGCCGGCCAGGACGACGAGGGCGCCTTGGCGGAGGAGGCGGCCCTGGCGCCAGGTGGCGAGCAGGGCATGGGCGCGCGCGGCCAGGGCGTCGAGCCGCGCGGCGGCGCGGTCGGCGAAGTCGGGCGGCAGCTCGCCCTCGTCGAAGTCCAGCAGGTGCTCGACGTCGGCGGAGAGGGCCAGCGCGTCGTCGTAGAGGGGGCCGAGGGCGTTTGAGAGGCGGCCGCGGAGGTTGGCGCGGGCGGCCTGCTCGGCGCGGGGGGTCTTGGCGGCGATGAGGTCGGCGACGGCCTCGGCCTGGGTGAGGTCGAGCCGGCCGTTGAGGAAGGCGCGGCGGGTGAACTCCCCTGGCCCGGCGGGGCGCGCGCCCAGGCGGAAGAGGGCCTCGAGGACGCGCCGGGGCACGACAGCGCCGCCGTGGACGCACAGCTCCACGGTGTCCTCGCCGGTGTAGGAACGCGGCGCGCGGTAGAAGAGGAGGACGGCGTCGTCGAGGGGGTCGCCCTCGGGCGTGCGGAGCGTGGCGTAGGCGAAGGTGCCGGCGGGGCGCGCGCTCGGCGGCGGGTCGAGCCTCGGCGCGAGTCGGTCGGCAAGGGCGTAGGCCCCCTCGCCGCTCAGGCGGATGAGGGCGACGCCGCCGAGCCCGGGGGCGGTGGCCAGTGCCGCGATGGGCTCACCCACGGCAGGCTTCCCGGAAGCGGGCGAGGGCCCAGGCGCGGATGGCGTCGGCGGGGAGCTGGCGCGCGGGGACGGCGGCGGGCTCGACGCCCAGTCCGCGGAGGGCGGCGGCGGTGGGGCCGCCGAGCGCGATGACGGGGACGCCCTTGGGCGCGGACGTGGCGGCCCAGGCGCGGGCGGCGGAGGCGGAGGCCAGGAAGACGGCGTCGTGCGGGGGCGGCTCGGTCTCGGGCAGGCCGACGGTGCGGTAGAGGGGGAGGTCCTTGACCTTGGCGCCGCGGGCCTTGAGGGCCTGTGCGAGGGCGGGGCCGGCATCCTCGCTGCGGACGCGGAGGATCTTATAGCCCGAGAGGTCCTGCGGCAGGGCGGCGAGGAGCCCCTCGGCCGAGAAGTCGCGCTCGGGCGTCAGCGTGTCGATGTGGAGGTGGGCGAGGGCGGCGGCGGTGGCGGGGCCGGTCACGGCCAGGCGCTTGGGGAGGTATTGGATGGGGCTGACGAGGCGCTCGAGCAGGAAGCGCGCGGCGGTGGGCGAGGTGACGACAAGGAGGTTGTAGCCCTTGCTGGGGCGGATCTTCACGTCGGCGACGGCCTCGAAGCGCACCAGGGGGCGGACGACGGGGATGCCGCCGAGGTCCACGACGGCCCGGGCGGCCCGCTCGGCGACGCCTGCCGAGCCGGTGACCCAGACGCGTTGGCCGGCCAGGGGGCCGAGCGCGGGGAAGGCATGCTTGGCGGCCTCGCCGACGAGGAGGAGGCCCGGGGCCTCGGGCGGCTGCGGGCGGAGGTCGGCCACCGTGCCGCGCCAGACGCGTTGGCCGGGGCCCCAGGCGTCGTAGACGATGGCGCAGGGGGTCTCGGGGGCGTAGCGGCGGGCGACGGCGTCGGCCTGGCCCAGGGCCATGAACCAGACATCGGTGGTCTCGTCGCCGGTGGCGCGGGGGGTGGAGACGACGAAGCCGCGGCCGGCCTCGCGGCGGGTCAGGAGCATGCCGGTGGCGGCGGGCGCGGCGGCCAGCGCGGAGACGCCGGGCCACACGCGGAAGGGGATGCCGTCGGCGGCGAGGGCGTCGGTCTCCTCGGCCAGGCGCCCGAAGACGCCGGGGTCGCCGCCCTTGAGGCGGACGACGCGCTGGCCGCGGCGGGCGCGCTCGCCCAGGAGGGCGGTGATCTCGGCCTGCGGCAGGGCGTGGGCGCCGCTGCGCTTGCCGACGTAGAGCCGTTCGGCGCGGACGCCGTCGAGGAGCGTGGGGTCGAGGAGCGCGTCGTAGACCACGACGTCGGCGGCGCGGAGCTCGCGGAGCCCGGCGACGGTGCAGAGCCCGGCGTCACCCACGCCCGCGCCGACGAAGCGGACGGCCTTGACGTAGAGGCCGCGCAGGGCGCGGAGGCGCGGGTCGTCGCGGCGGAAGGTCATCGCCAGCACGCCCTGGCCGGGGGGCGGGGGCAGCTCGGAGAGGGGGATGTATTCGGTGATGCGGTCGCGCAGGCCCAGGCGGTGGAGGGCGGCGGCGGCCACGACGATGGCGTCGTAGTCGCCGCGGTCGAGCTTGGCGAGGCGCGCGGGGATGGCGCCGCGCAGGGTGAGGCGCTCGGCCTCGGGGAAGCGCTTGGCGCACCAGGCGTCGCGCCGGCCGCTGCTCACGCCCACGCGGCGGGGCTCGGCCACGCGGCTGACCAGGCAGTCGCGCGGGTCCTCGCGCCAGGGCAGCCAGAACCAGTCGAGGCCCTCGGCGAGGCCCTCGGGGGGGAGGTCCTTGGCGGAGTGGATGGCGCAGTCGATGCGGCCCTCGAGGAGGGCGGCGTCGAGGTCGCGGGTGAAGAAGTCGCCGGGGCTGGCGCGCAGGTCGGTGGCCTGGTCGCGGTCGCCGGGCGAGGAGAAGGGCACGACCTCGAAGTCAAGCCCCGTCTCGTCGCGGAGCCTGGCGAGGGCGTCGTTGGTCTGGAGGAGGGAGAGTTCGGAGTCGCGGGTGCCGCAGCGCAGGGTCATGGTCAGGCTCCTTTCGGCCCGGGTCAGGGAAGGGCGTCGTAGGCGTGCTCGGCGGCGGCGAGGAGGGCGTCGAGGGCGCCGGTGCGGCGGAGGTAGTCGCCGCGCAGGTCGTCCAGGTCGCGGACGCCGTCGTCGCCGGCGATGTTGCGGGGCGCGCCCAGGTCATAGGCCGGGACGCCGCCCAGGCCGGCCGCGTCGAAGCACGGCTTCTCGACGGTCAGGGCCGCGAGGAAGCGGTCGGCGCCGCGGACGGCCTCGCGCCACTCGGCCAGGGGACGGCAGTCCTCGCCCGGGAGGGGCGTGCGATGGAAGAGGACGGTGACGGGCAGGCCCAGGGCGTGGGCCTTGGCGACGGCGGCGCGGCCCAGGCGGCCCGTGCCGGCGACGACGACGCGGCCCTTGGCGCCCGCGAGCGCGAGCTCCTCGACCTCGACGTTGGGGATGAGGGGGGCGACGGCGGCGCGGACGGCCTGCGCGCGGCGGAGGGCCTCGGCGTAGGCGTCCATCAGGTGGCTGCAGGCCCAGCCCCGCTCGCGGGCCTCCTCGAAGGCGTCGCGCACCTGCCCCACGATATGGAACTCCCCGGCCATCTTGGCGCGCATCCCCGCGAGCACCATCGTCAGGTGGCGCAGGGCGTCGGGGCCGACGGCGGCGGTGGCGCCGGGCAGGTGGAGGGCGTGCGCGGGCAGGCCGCTCTGGATGAGCTCGGGCGCGGCCCAGGCGATGAGCTCGGTGCGGTTGCAGGTGCGCAGGAGGGCCCAGCCGTAGAGGCCGTTGAGGAAGGCGAGGCGCGCGGCGAGGGTCTCGATCGGCGGCAGGGGGGCGGCCTCCTCCACGCCCAGGACGTAGAGCACGCCGGGGGAGACGCGCGCCAGGCTGCGGGCCAGGCCCTCGCGCACCTCCTTGGCGGTGCGGCAGCTGCGGCCGTCGGTCGAGACGGCGAGGGTCACGCCGTCCAGGCGCAGGGTCGCCGGCACGATGAAGTCGCCCTCGGCCCAGTTGCCGTCGGCGCAGCAGCAGGCCACGCCGCGGGCGCGGGCGGCGGCCAGGACGGCGCGGTTGACGTGCTTGTCGTCGGTGCAGGCGAAGGCCAGGCGGCACCCGGCCACGTCGTCGGGCACGAAGCAACGCTCCACCCGCGTGACGGGCAGGTCCGCGAACTCCGCCACCGCGTCGGGGCAGACCAGGCGCACGGCGGCGCCGGCCTCGAGGAGGGCCCTGGCCTTGCGCAGGCCCACGCGGCCCCCGCCCACGACCAGGGCCGTCGCGCCCTCGATCAGCAGGTTCGCCGGGAAGGTCTTGCGCTCCGGCCGCATCACACGCCCTCCAGGATGGGCAGCTCCAGCCACGCCGCGCCCGGGAAGGCCTTGGCGGCCTCGGCGCGGAGCAGGCGGCGGGTGTCGGCGTCGATGATCGGGTCTTTGCGGCCGGGCCACGCGTTGTAGACCAGGGTGTCGACCTTGGCGCCGCGGCGGGCCAGCGCCTCGAAGGAGAGGAGGGCGTGGTTCACCGAGCCCAGCGCGCCGTGCAGCACGAAGACGAAGGGCCACCCCTGGGCGACCGCGAAGTCCACCGTCAGCAACCCCTCGCGCAGGGGCACCATCAGGCCGCCGGCGCCCTCCACCAGCACCTCGTCGTAACGCGCGTCGAGCGCCTCGGCGCAGGCCTTCAGGCGGGCGAGGTCGATCTCGGTCCCGGCCAGGCGCGCGGCCAAATCGGGCGAGCACGGGTGCGGGAAGATGTAGGGCGCGGTCAGCCCCTCGGCGTCCTCGGGCAGCGGCCCCACGCCCATCATGGCGCGGTGGCGCGCGATGTCCTCCGACGCCCTCACGTTGCCGGTCTGCGCCAACTTCAGCGTCGCCACGCGCCGACCTGCGTCCAGTCCCGTCCGCGCCAGCCATCCCGTCGCGATGCTCTTGCCCGCGTCCGTGTCGATCCCGCTCACAAAACGAATCATGCGAAAGCCCTTTCCTCTGAATCGGCCATTATACCACACCCGCCCCCCGCCGACGACGGCTTGCACGGCGTGGGGAATTGCGCTAACATAAGTGAACAATCGGCTCAACGAAAGGAACACCATGGCCAACGTCAAGTTCTACGGCGGCAAGCAGCTGCCCCTCGAGATGCACAAGGTCCGCATCGTCCAAAAGCTTTTCCTTCCCCCTGTGGAGGAGCGCCGCCGCCTGATGAACGAGGCCGGCAACAACACCTTCCTCCTGCAGAACAAAGACGTCTTCATGGACATGCTGACCGACTCGGGCGTCAACGCGATGAGCGACCTCCAGCAGTCCGCCATGCTCCGCGCCGACGACGCCTACGCCGGCTCCGAGACCTACAACCGCCTGGCCGCCAAGGTGCGCGAGCTCTTCCACATGGACTACTTCCTGCCGGCGCACCAGGGCCGCGCCGCCGAGAACGTCCTCGCCACCGCCTACGTCAAGCCCGGCGACGTGGTGCCCATGAACTTCCACTTCACCACCACCAAGGCCCACATCACCCGCCTGGGCGGCGCCGTCGAGGAGCTCATCGTCAAGGAAGGCCTCGCCCCCGCCAACGACTGCCCCTTCAAGGGCAACTTCGACATCCCCCGCCTCGAGGCCCTCATCCAGAAGGTCGGCGTGGAGAAGATCCCCTTCGTCCGCGTCGAGGCCGGCACCAACCTCGTCGGCGGCCAGCCCCTCTCCCTCCAGAACATGCGCGACGTCGCCGCCGTCTGCAAAAAATACGGCATCAAGCTCATCCTCGACGCCTCCCTCCTCCAGGACAACCTCTGGTTCATCAAGCAGCGCGAGGCCGAGTGCAAGGACTGGACCATCCGCCAGATCCTCGACGAGATCGCCTCCCTCTACGACATCATTTACTTCTCCGCCCGCAAGCTCGGCTTCGCCCGCGGCGGCGGCATCGCCATCCGTGACAAGGCCGACGAAGTCCGCATGAAGGAGCTCATCCCCCTCTACGAAGGCTTCCTCACCTACGGCGGCATGTCCGTCCGCGAGATGGAGGCCATCGTCGTCGGCCTCGACGAGACCCTCGACGAGGACATCATCTCCCAAGGCCCCCAGTTCATCGAATACATGGCCAACGAGCTCCACCGCCGCGGCATTCCCGTCATCCTCCCCGCCGGCGGCCTCGGTTGCCACCTCAACGCCTCCGAGTTCCTCGACCACGTCCCGCAGGCGCAATACCCCGCCGGCGCCCTCGCCGCCGCCCTCTACATCGCCGGCGGCGTCCGCGGCATGGAGCGCGGCACCCTCTCCGAGCAACGCAACGAAGACGGCTCCGAGCGCTTCGCCGAGCTCGAGCTCCTCCGCCTCGCCATGCCCCGCCGCGTCTTCACCCTCTCCCAGGTGGAATACGCCATCGACCGCGTCCAGTGGCTCTACGACAACCGCCGCCTTGTCGGCGGCCTCACCTTCGTCGAGGAACCCTCCGTCCTCCGCTTCTTCTTCGGCCGCCTCGCCCCCGTCGGCGACTGGCAGGAGAAGCTCGTCGCCAAGTTCCGCGCCGACTTCGGCGACTCCCTCTGAGTCCCGGCTGATTGGCTGATTGGAAGGGTGCGGGCCCACCCCGCACCCTTCCTTTTTGTCCCTCCCCTTTGAGTCGACACTGGTGCAATCCATCAAACTTCCAAACCTCCAAGCCTCCAATGTGGTATAGTATCAAGGTAAGCATCGAGCAATAAGGAGCGCCAATGGCCACCCACACCTATCTCGTCTCCGTCATCACGCCAGACCGCATCGGCCTGACGCGCGACATCGCCCAGACCGTCGTCGACCTGAAGGGCTACATCTCCGACATGCGCCAGACGATCGTCAGCGGCTTCTTCTCCCTCATCTTCGTCACCGAGCACGAAGAGGACGTCGGCGACCGCCTGCAGAGCGCGCTCTCCGCGCTGCTGCCCCCCGGCGCCGTCCTCGCCGTCATGCCCCACCCCGAGCAGGTCCGCAAGGACGTCCCCCGCGCCGGCCAGCGCTACGTCGCCACCGCCTCCGGCGAGGACAAGCCCGGCATCATGCTCGCCATCGCCGACTTCATGGCCGGCCACGGCATCAACATCGAGGACTGGTCCACCATCTTCGACGGCAAGCACGTCACCCACCTCGCCTACGTCACCTTCCGCACCCCGTTGCACGACCTCAAGGCCGTCCAGGCCGCTTTCCGCGAGGCCCTCGCCCAGCGCGGCTTCTCCGCCCAGCTCTGCCACGAGGCCATCTTCCGCGCCACCGGCGAGGTCGCCCCCATCAAATCCATCATCCAGGAGTGAGCCATGATCAACAACCAGGCCGTCCTTGCCACCCTGCGCATGGTCAACGAGGAGAACCTCGACGTCCGCGCCTGCACCATGGGCATCAACCTCTGCCGCTGCGCCAACCCCGACCCCAAGAAGATGGTCACCGCCGTCTACGACCGCATCATGACCGTCGCCAAAGACCTCGTCAAGACCTGCGAGGAGGCCACCACCCTCTTCGGCGTCAACGTCGTCAACAAGCGCGTCTCCATCTCCCCCGCCTCCATGCTCCTCGAAGGCCACGACGAAGACACCGCCGTCGAGCTGTGCAAGGCCCTCGACCGCGCCGCCGGCGAGCTCGGCGTCGACCTCCTCGGCGGCTTCTCCGCCCTCGTCCACAAGGGCATCACCCCCGGCGAACGCACCCTCATCGAGTCCCTCCCCCGCGCCCTTGCCGAGACCACCCACGTCTGCTCCTCCATCAACGTCGGCACCACCCGCGCCGGCATCAACGTCGACGCCGTCAACCTCGTCGCCGAGACCATGCTCAAGGTCTCCAAAGCCACCGAATCCATCCACGGCTTCGGCTGCGCCAAGATGGTCGTCTTCGCCAACATCACCGAGGACAACCCCTTCATGGCCGGCACCCTCCTCGGCGCCGGCGAGCCCGACGTCGTCATCAACGCCGGCGTCTCCGGCCCCGGCGTCGTCAAATGCGCCATCGAAAAGCTCCTCGCCGCCGACCCCGACGCCACCCTCGACGAGATCGCCGAGGAGGTCAAGCACACCACCTACCGCGTCACCCGCACCGGCGAGCTCATCGGCCGCCACGTCGCCAAACGCCTCGGCGTCCCCTTCGGCGTCCTCGACCTCTCCCTCGCCCCCACCCCCAAGGTCGGCGACTCCGTCGGCGAGATCTACCAAGCCATGGGCATCCAGAAGATCGGCTGCCCCGGCACCATCGCCGCCGTCATGATGCTCAACGACGCCGTCAAGAAAGGCGGCGCCTTCGCCTCCTCCTCCGTCGGCGGCCTCTCCGGCGCCTTCATCCCCCCGATGGAAGACCACACCCTCGAGCTCGCCCTCACCGACGGCACCCTCTGCCTCGAGAAGCTCGAAGGCATGACCAGCGTCTGCTCCGTCGGCCTCGACATGATCATGCTCCCCGGCGACACCCCCGCCGCCACCCTCGCCGGCATCATCCTCGACGAATGCGCCATCGGCGTCTCCGCCCGCAAGACCACCGGCGTGCGCGTCATCCCCGTCCCCGGCGCCAAGGTCGGCGACTACTTCGACTTCGGCGGCCTCTTCGGCGGCGGCACCGTCGTCGCCCCCCGCTGCCCCACCGGCCAGGAAGCCTTCGTCCGCCACGGCGGC
>DVOR01000059.1 GCA_018713405.1 Candidatus Spyradenecus faecavium
CCCTCCTCCTTGCCCTCCCCCTCCTCCTCCTCGGCTGCCGCGAAGACGCCGGCCCCGATCCCCTCCGCGTCATCTGCGAGGCCACCTTCCCCCCTTACGAATACCGCGCGCAAGACGCCATCGACGGCATCGACCCCGCCCTCTGCTCCATCTTCGCCGCCTGCCTCGACCGCCCCCTCGACATCCAGGACATGGCCTTCGACGCCATCATCGCCGCCGTCTCCGTCGGCAAGGCCGACATCGCCGCCAGCGGCATCACCGTCACCCAGGAGCGCGCCCGCCAGGTCGCCTTCTCCGACCCCTACGTCACCTCCGCCCAGGTCGCCGTCGTCCCCACCCGCAGCCCCATCCTCGCCCCCGCCGACCTCCACGGCCGCGCCATCGCCGTCCAGAGCGGCTCCACCGGCGACCTCCACGTCACCCGCGTCATCACCAAGACCCCCGAGCGCTACAAAACCGTCATCGACGCCATCAACGCCGTCCGCAACGGCAAAGCCGACGCCGCCGTCGTCGACCTCCAGCCCGCCCAGGTCTTCCTCTCCAAGAACGACGCCCCCCTCCGCCTTCTCACCACCCCCGTCACCGTCGAGAACTACGCCTTCGCCTTCCCCAAGCGCGACCCCCGCCTCCGCGCCCAGGTCAACCTCATCCTCGCCAAGATGCGCGAGACCGGCGCCCTCGACCGCCTCGTCAACCTCTACCTCGCCGCCAACGAGACCGGCCGCACCGACCCCCTCCTCCACGCCCCCGCCATCGCCGCCATCCGCGACGCCATCGCCAACGACCCCGCCCTCCGCGACGCCCTCCAAGCCCTCGAACGCGATCCCTCCCTCAATCCCCCCACCGCCACCCTCGCCACCCTCTGGCAAGACTTCACCCACGCCCTCCACGCCAACTTCGTCGCCGAGAACCGCTGGCGCTACCTCCTCGACGGCCTCGGCGCCACCCTCCTCATCACCGCCCTCGCCACCCTCATCGGCATCGCCATCGGCCTCCTCGTCGCCATCGTCCGCGCCACCCACGACATGACCGGCCGCCTCGCCCTCCTCAACCTCCTCTGCCGCATCTACCTCACCGTCATCCGCGGCACCCCCGTCGTCGTCCAGCTCCTCATCATCTACTTCGTCATCTTCGGCTCACAGGACGTCAGCAAGATCCTCGTCGCCGTCGTCGCCTTCGGCCTCAACTCCGGCGCCTACGTCGCCGAGATCATCCGCGCCGGCATCGCCTCCGTCGACAAAGGCCAGAACGAGGCCGGCCGCTCCCTCGGCCTCACCCACACCGCCACCATGGCCTGCGTCATCCTCCCGCAGGCCCTCCGCAACACCCTCCCCGCACTCGGCAACGAATTCATCGTCCTCCTCAAGGAAACCTCCGTCGCAGGCTACATCGCCCTCACCGACCTCACCAAAGCCGGCGACATCATCCGCTCCCAGACCTACACCGCCCTCCTCCCCCTCCTCGCCGTCGCCGCCATCTACCTCGCCATCGTCTCCCTCTTCGCCGCCCTCCTCTCCCGCCTCGAAAAAAGGCTCAAGAACCATGCCTGAACCCCTCCTCACCGTCCGCGCCCTCCGCAAAGCCTACAACGGCCGCACCGTCCTCGACGGCGTCGACGCCGACGTCTTCCCCGGCGAAGCCCTCTTCGTCCTCGGCCCCTCCGGCGGCGGCAAATCCACCTTCCTCCGCTGCCTCAACCTCCTCGAGCGCCCCGACTCCGGCTCCATCGCCTTCATGGGCCGCGACATCCTCGCACCCCACGCCGACGTCAACGCCCTCCGCAAAGAGGTCGGCATGGTCTTCCAGCACTTCAACCTCTTCCCCCACCTCACCGTCCTGCGCAACATCACCCTCGCCCCCACCCTCACCAAACGCGCCGCCAAGCGCGAGGCCGAGGCCCACGCCCGCGAGCTCCTCGCCCGCATCGGCCTCGCCGACAAGGCCGACGCCTACCCCACCCAGCTCTCCGGCGGCCAAAAGCAGCGCATCGCCATCGTCCGCGCCCTCGCCATGCGCCCCCGCCTCGTCCTCTTCGACGAACCCACCTCCGCCCTCGACCCCGAGATGGTCGGCGAGGTCCTCACCCTCATGAAACAGCTCGCCGAAGGCGGCCTCACCATGATCGTCGTCACCCACGAGATCGCCTTCGCCCGCGAGGTCGCCGACCGCATCCTCTTCATCGACCAAGGCCGCGTCGCCGCCCAAGGCGACCCCGACACCCTCTTCTCCTCTCCCCCCACCCTCCGCCTCCGCGACTTCCTCGCCAAGGTCCTCTGACCCCCACCCCATCCCAAAAAAGAAAGGGCCCCTTCGCGGGGCCCTTCGGGGGTTGCGCTCAGGCCTCCTCGACCAGCGCGTCGCTCAGGCTGTGCGTCTCCGACTTGAAGGCCAGGCCAATGAGGTAAATGGGCTTGCCCAGGGCGCGATAGGGCTCGGCGTAGCCGCGTTCCCTGATTTGGGCGATGGCCTCTTGGGCCGTCTTGTCGACCTTGAGCTCGAAGATGAAGACGCGTTCGGCGCTCTCGACCACGAGGTCGGCACGGCCTTGGGCCTGCGTGTCCTCGGCGATCACGCGGAGGGCGGGGTGCGAGGCCAGCAGGGCGTAGAGCGGGCGTTGATAGCCGGACTCGTGCACGCGCGCCTCGGTGGAGCCGTAGGTCAAGTGCGCGTAGAGCGCCTTGAGCTTGGCGAAGAACCCTTGGAAGTTGCATTTGCCAAGGAACATGCAGAGCGAGCCGTGGTAGTCGACCGCAAAGTCCTTGGTGGCATACTGCGCCAGCAGCGAGGCAAGGCCGCGCCGGACCTCCTCGTTGGGGACGCCAAGGGTGAAGCCCCACTCGGAATAGTCCTTGATGGTGAGGTAGCCGCTCTGGTACAGCATGGCGACGGGAGTGATGGCCTCCAGGCGGCAGATGTCGAGCGCCTCCTCGGAGATGTTCTCCACGCTGTCGTAGTCCATCTCCGTCAGTTCGTGGTCGGACAGATAGTTGATCAGCGCGGAAGGGGCCCCGGTGCGCACCCACGTCGGCGCGAAGGTCGGCTCTTTCGCTCCGAGGGTCTTGGCGATGGAGACAGGATTATAGACGCGCACGGCACTACTTCTGGCGAAACGATAACCGTTGTACCATCGGCGGAGCTCCGCGCGGTAGTCCTCGTAGGGGAGCCCCATCACCTGGGCGTGCTCGCGCAGATCCTCGCCGAAGTTGGCATCCAGCTCCTCCTCCGTGTAACCCAACAGCGTGGCGTAGCGCGAATCCATCGTCAGGTCGTTGAGGTTGTTGAGCGCGGAGAAGACGGAGAGCTGCGTGAACCGCGTCACCCCCGTCATCATCATGAAGCGGATGTCGGAGGCGTTGTTCTTGATCTCGCCGTAGAAAGAAGAGAGCGTCGCGCGAATGGCCGTGGCCTTTTCGATGTCGTTCAGCGAGGCGCTGACCGGCGCGTCGTACTCGTCAATCAAGATGACCACGGGCTTGCCCCAATCCCGCGCCAAGGTTTGAATGGCATTGGCGAAATTATCGTTCGGCGCCAACATGGGGTCATAGTCGACCCCGGCTTCCTTAAAGGAGCGCTGAACACGCGCCACAAAACCGGCCTTGAACTCCTCAAGCGTCTCCACGTTCATCGTGGCGAAGTTGAAGTGCAGGATGGGATACTCCGCCCAGTCGTAGTCCAGCGTGTCGATGGCGAGGCCTTGGAAAAGGTCGCGCCGCCCACGGAAGAGGCATTCCAGCGTGGAAAGCATCAGCGACTTGCCAAAGCGCCTCGG
Organism: Candidatus Spyradenecus faecavium; assembly: GCA_018713405.1. Classification (GTDB taxonomy): domain Bacteria; phylum Verrucomicrobiota; class Kiritimatiellia; order RFP12; family DVOR01; genus Spyradenecus; species Spyradenecus faecavium. The sequence continues at coordinate 3,770 of DVOR01000059.1, forward strand.
CCGCGAGATGAAGTAGAAGGCATCGCCGTCCCGCATGATCAGGGGATAAAGCAGGTCCGTCTTATCGACATAGCGATAGCCCTTCTCCCGCATGATGCGGAAGTCATAGACACTCTGTGCAATCTTCTGACCCATGTCGCGCTCCTTTGCTGTCAGTATAGCAAAAGGGCACCGCCGAGGCAGAGGGGTCGCCGGCCAAACCCTAAGGGGTTCGAGGCGAAACCCTAAGGGTCTTGGGTCAAACCCTTAAGGGTTTCGGAAAAAGATGTGGACTTATGCAGAGTCGACGCCCGAACAGGACCGATCGGGCCGCTTGTCGAAAAAGGAAAAAGCCGGGGGTTGACGGAGGTGGGGAAGGGCGGGGGTCAGCGGGACCAGGCGAGGGCACGCTCCGAGGCGGCCGCGCGCTCGGCGTCGAAACGCTCCGGCGCCTCGGTCAGATAGGCCGCGCCGCACCGCACGCAGTGGGCGCCCGCGTTGAGCGGGGCCCCGCACTCCGGGCACGCGCGCTCGAGCACCTCGCCGCACCACGCGCAATGGACCTCGCCCTCCTCGGCCAGGTGGCCGTGGGGCACCAGCACGACGTTTTCGCCCACGCGCACGGGCAGGTTGCTGGGGCAGGCGGGGTTCGGGCAGTAGACGCGCGTCCCCTGCGGGCGGGCGGCCTCGGCGGCCAGCTCGGCCTCGGTGGGCGGCAGCAGGCCCAGTGCGGCGCACAGCTTGCCGACCGTCTCCGCGCCCAACGCGCCCGCGCGGCCCCCCTCGTACATCGAGAGGGCCGATTGCTTGCACCCCACCTGCCGCGCCAACGCGCTTTGGCTGAGGTGGCGGCGCAAACGCGCTTCGCGGATCTGGCTGCCCAAGGTCTTCATACGGCGCATAGGATAGCGGATTTTCCCCCGCCGCGCAACCCTTTTTCAAGTTCCCCACGCTTTCGACAGGGTTATCAACCACTGTTTATAACTTTGTTGATGAAACTGTGGAATGCGTTGATAGCAGGAAGTGAAGTCAACAATCTTATCAACAGCGGTTGATAACTCTGTCGAAAGCGTGGGGAATCCCTGACGACAAGGAGGGCCGCCCCGGATGGGACGGCCCTGCCTGTCGAAAAGCCTGTTGAAACGCCTCAGACGGTCAGGCGCAGGGGCATGATCACGTAGAGGAAAGGGACGCCGGGGCACTTCAGCACGGCGGGGGAGTGGCCCTCGGTGAGCTCGAAGGTCACCTCGTCGGTGTCCAGGTTGCGCAGGCAGTCCATGATGAAGGTGGGGTTGTAGGCGGCGGCGATGGGGCGCCCGGCGTACTTGATGGGGAGGACGTCCGTCGCCTCGCCGGTCTCGACGCTGCTGGCGCTGAGGGCCAGGGTGCCCTCGGAGAAGGCCAGGCGCACGGCGTGGGCCTTCTCGTTGGACATGATGGCCACGCGCTGGACCGAGGCGATGAGCTCCTCGCGGTTCACGGAGACGCGCTCGTCGCACGCCGTGGGGATGACCGCCTGGTACTTGGCGTAGACGCCCTCGATCAGCTTGCTGTGGAAGCGGAAGGAGCCGCAGTCGAAGACGATCTGGCCGACCTGGCCGTAGATGGTCATCGCGCCTTCGCCGGAGAGCAGGCGGGTGAGCTCGGCGACGGCCTTGGGCGGCAGGATCATGTCGCAGGCGCTGTCGGCGGGGAAGTCGACCTCCTGCTCCACCAGGGCCAGGCGCTTGCCGTCGGTGGCCACCATCGTCAGCTTGCCCTCGGCGAACTGCAGGAGCACGCCCGTCAGGATGCGGCGCGTCTCGTCGGTGCCGGCGGCGTACGAGGTCTTGCGGAGCATCTCGCGGAAGACCGCGCGGTCGACCGTGAAGCGCTTGGCGTCCTCGGCGGGCTCCTTGATGGCCGGGAAGTCGCGGGCGTTGAGGCCGATGATGCGGTACTTCGCCGCGGGGGTGACGATGCGCGCCACGTCGTCGGCGTCCACGTCGAACTGGATCTCGCCCTCGGGCGCCATGCGCAGGATCTCGACCATCCGGCGCACCGGCAGCGTCGTCTGACCGGGCTCGTCGACCTTGACGTCCGCGGAGAGCGTCGTGCGGACCGACACGTCGAGGTCGGTCGCCGTCAGCGTCAGCGTCCCGTCCGCGCCCGCCTCGACCAGGGCGTTCGTGATGATCTGCAGCGGCGGCCGGGCGGAGACCACGCTCTGCACGTTCGAGAGCAAATCCAGGAAACGACTGCGGATGACGGTAAACTTCATGGCGACTCCTAAAAGCAAGTTGGCCTCTATTGTACCAAATCCCCACCCCCGCGTCTGCGGCGAAACGCGGGGGGCGGTGGCGTCCGGGGAAGGCGGCCGCGTTCACAGGTCGATGCCGGCAAAGACGTCGCGCCACAGCATGCACCGGGCGAAGTACCTGGACGAGGCCGTGCGCCTCTCATCCAGCGACCGCAGGAGCTCAGCCCGCGCTTTTTCCGTGTCGCCCCCGTGCGCCAGCCACCGGGTTTCGATGGCGGCTTGGCGCGGCAGGAGCCTCTGCTCGAGCGACGCCAACCCGGCGTCCACGCCCTCAAGCGGCGCCTCGGCCCGTCGGAAGAACAGGACGTAACTGTTGTCATGCACGCGCTTCAGGAATTGCCCGAGGGACATGGCGCACAGGTTGGCGCGCAGTCTCTGCCGGGACCTTTCGTTGGTCGCGTAACGGAACCAGGCGGCCCCGGCCGATAGGTCCAAGAACCTGAACGTGTGTTGCAGCGTCAGGGTCGCAAGCATCATGCAGTCCGAGACGCAGATGTTGAAGACGAGGAAGCGGACACGCTCGACGCCGGTCTCAGCGTCGCCGTCGATGGCATGGAGGTACTTGCCGTCCTCCAGGAACCGGACGGCACGGTCATACAGTTCCCGGCGCTCGGCCGGCCCCAGATCGACCGGGATCGTGTCGGCAAAGCCAATCTCGCAAACGGTGTGGACAAACATGGTCAAAGCGTCCTTTCTCAGACGATAGGAACAAAGAGGTTGGAAACAAAGCCCGGGGGCGCTCAGGCCTCGGGGCACTTCGGCAGGCGGTCCAGGGCGTCGACGAGCAACGCCCCGAGGCGCTCCTTCTCGTGGCCCGGGTGGCGCAGCTGCCCCATCTCCAGGTGCCCCTGACGGCCCAGGTTGGCCTCCGTGAAGCTCGGCGGCGCGATCAGGCCCTGCCCGGCCATCCACAGCAGATGGGCCCGCGCCTCGCCCTTGAAGTTGTTGAGACAGCTGAAGAAGGCCTGCCCGTCGACGCGGCGCGTGAGCTTCACACAGTCCTTCCCGCCCGGCAGCCGCACCCGCAGGGTGTACGCGTCGCCGGACAGCCCCTTCCTGGACGCGACGCGCCAGAAGAGCCGCATCGCCCCATCGACGTCGCCCGCCCGCTCGCGGCAGACGCCCAGCCGCCAGAGCGCGCCGGGGTCCGGCAGGAACGGCGGCTCCTTGCGGGGCCCCCACATCCGCGTGAGGTCGGCCGGGTGCCAGGTGTACGGCGAACGCCCGGTCCGCGCCGCGGCGGCCTCCAGCGCGGTGAGCCGCCGCAGCCACGGCTCGGCCAAGTCGGCCCGGCCCGCGTCGAAGAGCAGCAGCGACAGGTCGCGGAGCGCCTCCGGCACGCCCCGGCACGCGGCCTGGTTCAGCAAGTCCAGCCACTCGGGGAACGGGGCGCTCTGCGACAGGATGTACATCGCCATCGGCACGCCCCCCGCCGCCGCCTGCCGCATCAGCGCCAGGTGCGCCTCCCGAGGCGACCCCTCCAGCCCCGCCAGGCCCGGCGTGCTCCGCCCGCACAGCAACGCCTCCGCCAGCCGGAACGCCGCCTGGGCGCTCCCGGCCTTCGCCGCCGCCCCCAGCCAACGCCCCATCCGCTCGCGCGACGCCAGCGTCTCCGGGCGCACCGCGTCGTAGTGAAACGCCAGCGCCTCCATCGCGCCCACGTCACCGGCCTCCGCCTCGCGCGTCCAGGCCGCGAGGCGCCGCTTCATGCTTGCATCCATCATGGCGTTCCCCCTTTCCTCACGCGACGCACCACGCCCACGCGCGGCACAGCCGAGACACCTCGGCGCACCCACGGCACTGCAGGGAAAAAACAGGGAAACGGGAGCGGACTCCCACTGCAACGACAAGATTGCTCATCTTGCGCTCCTTTTCTGCCGCTGTTGAGTCACCGACCGGAAACGAGGCGACAGAACTCCTCGGTCGGTTCTAAGACCAAACAGGCAACGCGCCCGTCTTGGCCCTTCGAAAAACAATGCCGTCTGGACACTCCATCAGGCGGAAGACGATAGACCATCGCTGGCCTCGCCCAAAAACATATAAAATTATACCAATTATTTCCAGGGTTACAACAAAAAAATGCAAGCAAGGCAACTTTTTTCTCTGCCGGCTTGCCGCTCCCCTTCCCAGCCTTACCCGCAGTCGCCTTCAGGCACGTCCGCAGAACTGCCACCGCACGCCGCCTATTGGTCCTATTTGTCCCATTGGTCCTACCGCATTGCCTGATGCGTCCCATCCAGGCACGTCCTGCGGACGTGCCTGGGGTGCAGGGCGAACTTCGCCCTGCCGGGGCGTGGGGCAGCGCCCCACATCCTTCCTTTTTCCCATCTATCC
>DVOR01000006.1 GCA_018713405.1 Candidatus Spyradenecus faecavium
AGGAAGGCGTCTTCACCGGCTTCCACGTCACCAACCCCTACAACGGCGACACCGACATCCAGCTCTGGGTCACCAACTACGTCGTCTCCGACTCCGGCACCGGCATCGTCATGGCCGTCCCCACCCACGACCAGCGCGACTGGGACTTCGCCACCAAGTACGGCATCCCCAAGAAGATCGTCATCCAGAACCCCGAGCAGTCCCTCCGCCTCGAAGACATGACCGCCGCCTACGTCGAAGACGGCACCCTCGTCGACAGCGGCGACTTCACCGGCATGCTCAATCGCGACGCCATCAAGGCCATCACCCAGCGCGGCGTCGACCACGGCTTCGCCGAATTCACCACCAACTTCCGCATCCGCGACTGGAACGTCGCCCGCCAGCGCTACTGGGGCGCCCCCATCCCCATCGTCCACTGCCCCCACTGCGGCCCCGTCCCCGTCCCCGAAGACCAGCTCCCCGTCCGCCTCCCCGACGACGTCGACTTCAAGAGCGACCAAGGCAACCCCCTCGCCCGCCACGAAGGCTTCATCAACACCACCTGCCCCAAATGCGGCGCCCCCGCCAAACGCGAGACCGACACCCTCGCCCAATGGCTCTGCTCCTGCTGGTACTTCCTCCGCTACATCGACGCCCGCAACGACCAAGCCCCCTTCGACAAAGCCCTCGTCGACAAATGGATGCCCGTCGACCAATACATCGGCGGCGTCGAACACGCCGTCCTCCACCTCCTCTACTCCCGCTTCGTCGTCAAAATCCTCAACGACGCCGGCGCCCTCGACTGCGTCGAACCCTTCAAAGCCCTCTTCACCCAAGGCATGATCTGCAAGCGCGACGAAAACGGCGTCCTCAAAAAGATGTCCAAATCCGTCGGCAACGTCGTCTCCCCCGACGAGCTTATCGAAGCCTACGGCGCCGACACCGTCCGCCTCTACACCCTCTTCATCGGCCCGCCCGAGCTCGACGCCGAGTGGCAAGACACCGCCATCCAGGGCCCCTACCGCTTCCTCTCCCGACTCTGGAAAAAGGCCTACGACGCCAAACCCATCGTCCCCGAGCACGACACCCCCGTCGACGGCGCCGCCCTCGACCCCGCCCAACGCACCCTCTGGCGCAAACTCCACCAGACCCTCCAAGGCGTCACCGACTCCATCGAGCTCGGCTTCCGCTTCAACACCGCCATCGCCCAGCTCATGGAGCTCATGAACACCCTCGACAAAGCCAAGGTCGACGCCGCCTCCAGCCCCGCCGCCAAGGCCCTCCTCCGCGAGACCATCCTCACCATCGCCCGCATGATGGCCCCCTTCACCCCCCACATCGCGGAAGAAATCTGGTCCGAGTTCGGCGGCCAAGGCTCCATCCTCGACGCCGGCTGGCCCGCCGTCAACCCCGACGCCCTCAAAGAAGACGCCCTCGAGATCGTCCTCCAGGTCAACGGCAAGATGCGCGGCAAGATCACCCTCCCCGCCGGCCTCGACCGCGCCGCCCTCGAAGCCGCCGCCCGCGAAGCCCCCGAGGTCCAAAAACACACCGCCGGCCTCACCATCGCCAAAGTCATCGTCGTCCCCGGCAAGCTCGTCAACATCGTCGCCAAATAAGCGCCGCCCCGAGCCCCCTCCAAAAGGCCCCCCCCGGGGGCCTCTTTTTTACCCCTCCCGCCGACTTGCGCAATTTCTCACCCCCTCAGGTGCCGAGTTAGCGCAATTTCCACCCCCGTCAACTGAAGCGTTAGCGCAATTTCTCACCCCCTCAGGTGCCGAGTTAGCGCAATTTCTCCAAAGCTATGCTATACTTTCAGGCGAAAGGAGCGAGGTGATGAACCGGGAAGACTTGGAGCAAGTGCTTGCAGACCAGAGGAAAGAGCTGCTTGGTCGTGACCGCTCGATGTTTGTTAGGCGAGCGGAGGAGGAGCAGATCAATTTAAACAGCCCGCATGCCCAAGTGGTCATCGGCGTACGGCGCAGCGGAAAGTCGACGCTCTGTCAAGCGGCGGTACTCCAGTCGGGGCGTCCTTTCGGGTACGTGAACTTCGACGACGAACGCCTGGCCTCCCTGCGTGGGGAGGACCTTAATGCGGTCCTGGAGACGCTTTACGCCCTGAACGGCGACTTTGACGTGCTCTTCTTGGATGAGGTGCAGAACATCCCGGAATGGAACCTCTTCGTCAACCGGTTGCTTCGCCAAGGGATGCACGTCTTGGTGACCGGGTCCAATGCGAAACTCCTTTCAAGCGAGTTGGCTACCCATATGGTCGGGCGCTATGATGCCGTGGAACTCTTTCCGCTCTCCTTTGCTGAGTTCTGTGCCTTCCGTGGGGTCGACCCTGCAGACAAGACCACCCTGGCCGCAGGTCTCCGCCAACGGGCGCTCGACGATTACCTCCGCCAGGGCGGGTTCCCCGAATTGCTCACGGGTGACCTATCTGCTCCGAAGTATGTCAGCACTTTGGTAAGCGACATCCTTGAGCGCGACATCCGCCAACGCCTCCGCCAACGTTCCGTGCGCCCCATCCGCATTGTGGCGGACTATCTGCTCAGCGTCGTCCCCACCGTTCTCAATTCCAGTGCGCTTGGCGATCGCCTCGAGTTGGATCGCGCCCCAAACACCGTCAAGACCTACGTTGACCACCTGCGCCGAGCCTATCTCCTTGTCGCCATCCAGAAGTGGTCTCGCAAAGAGCACCTGCGCATCCGCAACGAGAAACTTTACCCCGTGGACGTCGCGCTCATGGGCGGTGGTCGCCAGGCCAGCCCCGGCGAGAACGTGGGTTGGCGGCTGGAAACCGTCGTCCTCATCGAGTTGCTTCGCCGCCACCACCACCTCAAAGATGAGGTCTTCTACTATCAGGAGAATCGTTCCGAGGCCGACTTTGTCGTGTGCCGTGGCAATGAGACCCTTGCCGTCGTTCAAGTCTCTGCGCACCTCTCCACACCCGCGGTCCGCGAACGCGAACTCCGCGGGGCCGCAACCGCCGCCAAGGCCACCGGTTGCCCTGAGGCCACGCTCGTTACCCTCCACGAAACAGGGGAAGATGTCGTCGACGGCATCCGCGTCCGCATCGTCCGTGCGCGCGACTGGCTCTGTGCCCCGACGCTTTGAGGCGTATTGCGTTCAGTCCAGCTCTGTGTGCCTCCCGCTGTTTCGCTCTGTGGCCTAACCCTACAGAGTCTCTCGCGTTGAGGGTGAAATCCTGTAATTGCCTTGGACACGTCTGGTCATGTGCGGGGAAACGCAGTGTAATCCCGGCGTGGGACAATGGAGGCAATTCCAACGGAGGTTGGAAGGTCACACCAGAAAGGAGACGACAATGAAACCGAAAGGATTGCACTTGATAGGCGCCCTGCTGGCCGCCACGTGCCTCAACGCCGCAGCCCCCACACCCACGCAAGCTTCCTCGCCCGCCTCCTCGGCGACGCCTAAGCCGCCCCCGCCCCGTGCGCGGGTCTTTGCGCCGACGGGGTGGGGCAGTCCTTTAAGCGGTTACGAGGGCGCTAACACCCCTCAGGAAGAAAAAACCGCCCCCCGCGCGGAAAATGCTTGCGCGGCGGGCGGTTACGGTGTTATTGTCCCTCCCGTGAACGGCTCACGGTGGGCCGGATCTGTCCGAAAGCGAGGTGCGTATGTCTGAATCTTGGATTCGCGTTTGCAAAGACCCTGCCACGGGACTTTCCTGGCACTGTATGCCGGACTTCCTCTTCGAGGACGAGTGTGGCCTCGTCCCGGGCCCGGACGGCCCCACCATCCCGGCGGAAACCGCCGGCGAACTGCACGTGCCGAGCATGATTGGCGGCATGTCCGTCCAAGTCATTTGCGGCGGCGCCTTCCGTGGCTGCACGCGCCTTACCCGTGTCACCATCCCCTACGGCGTGGAAGCCATCTGCGGCGGTGCCTTCTTCGGGTGCTCCGCCCTGCGGGAAATCAGCCTGCCCCTTGAGGCCGACACCTTCTCCATCGGCAAAGATGCCTTCAAGGGGTGCACCGCCCTCCGGCGCGTGGTCATCCCCTTCGCCACAGAGGAAAGCCTCGCGACGCTGAAGGCGTGCTTCGAGCCGACCACCGAAATCGTCCGCGGCGACATGCCCGAATATTGAGGCGCCCCATGAAACGTGACATCGATTCCGCTTAGCGCCTCATGAAGGGCCGCCGCACCCCACCGTCTGTGAAAAAAGGAGACTGACATGAAGTCCCCCGACTCCACCCCTCTGCAAGAACTCGAAGCCCTCATCCGTGCCGGCGCCGCCCGCCGTTGGCTCTCCCCTCTGTCCGAAGCCGTCCAAGCCCGTCTCGACGAGGAACTCGCCTGGCTCCGCGCCAAACCCGAAATCTGGCACCAAGCCTTCCTCCTCGCGTGCAACCGCTTCGCCTCCGCCCGCGAGCTCGATGCCGCCATCGCCCCCTGCCGCGGCGCCGCCACCGGCAGCGCCATCGCCTACGCCCTCCGCCTCACCGACCTCGACCCCCCTCGCCCACGGCCTCCGCCCCGAACCCTTCTTCTTCCGCGCCGCCCCCACCTTCCCCCTCGAGACCGACACCCGCGTCGCCATCGACGTCCGCCAATGGGCCCGCATCTCTTACGCCACCGAGGTCGACACCGCCCAACTCCTCGGCGTCGACGACGAAAACACCCCCGAGCACAGCGCCGTCCAAGACGCCCTCGACGAACTCCGCCGCCGCCTCGACGCCTCCCGCAGGGTCGCCCGTCCGCTCGACCTCGCCGCCATCCCCCTCGACGACCCCGCCATCTTCGACGCCTTCACCGCCGGCGACACCGACGGCATCCCCGCCTTCCAATCCCTTCCCATGCGCGACGCCCTCCGCGAGATGCGCCCCCGCACCCTCAACGACCTCGCCCACCTCTACGTCCTCACCCTCCCCGGCCCCTGCCTCTTC
>DVOR01000060.1 GCA_018713405.1 Candidatus Spyradenecus faecavium
GCCAAGCCGCTGCCGGACATCCTGGAGAAGGCGGAGGTGGCGGGGCCGGGCTTCATCAACCTGACGCTCTCGGGCCAGGCGGTGGCGGCGGGGGTGGCGGCGTTGGCCGACGACGCGCGCCTGGGCGTGCCGCAGGAGGGCGCGGGCGAGCGGGTGGTGATCGACTATTCCTCGCCGAACGTGGCCAAGCCGATGCACATCGGTCACATCCGGAGCACGGTGATCGGCAACGCCATCGACCGCATCCTGCGGGCGTTGGGCTATGACGTGATCGCGGACAACCATCTGGGCGACTGGGGGACGCAGTTCGGCATCCTGATCATGGGCTACCGCGAGTTCCTGACGGACGCGGAGCGCGAGAACCTGACGGTGGAGCTGCTCGAGAAGGTCTACGTGCGCAGCTACAACGCCACGAAGGATGACCCCGCGTGGCTGGAGCGTTGCCGCGCCGAGCTGGTGAAGCTGCAGGCGGGGGACGCCGAGTGCCTGGCGGTGTGGAAGCGCTTCATCGAAATCTCGATGAAGGAGTTCGGGCGGATCTATGACCGGCTGGGGGTGAAGTTTGACCTGTGGCGCGGGGAGAGCTTCTACCAGCCGATGCTCGGGCCGACGGTGGAGTTGCTGAAGGAGAAGGGCCTGGCCACGCAGAGCGAGGGCGCCTGGATCGTGGACCTGAAGGACGAGGGGCTGGAGGTGGCCATCGTGCAGAAGCGCGACGGCGGCTTCAACTACACCACCACCGACATCGCGACCGTGCGCAACCGCGTGGAAGAGTTCAACCCCGCGCGGATCATCTATGTGACGGACGAGCGGCAGCAACTGCACTTCAAGCAGTTCTTCCACATCTGCGGGAAGCTGGGGCTGTGCGGGAAGGCGCGGCTGCAGCACGTGTGGTTCGGCCTGATGCGCCTGCCCGACGCGACCTTCTCCACGCGCCAGGGGAACGTCATCAAGCTGGAGACGCTGCTGGATGAGGCGGCGGCCCGCGCCCGCGCCATCGTGGACGAGAGCCACCCCGATTGGCCCGAGGCCGAGCGCGCGGCGTTGGCGGAGGCCATCGGCATCGGCGCCATCAAGTACGCCGACCTCTCGCACGACCCCGCGACGATGATTGTCTTCACCTGGGAGAAGGCCCTCGCCCTCGACGGCAACAGCGGCCCCTACCTGCAGTACGCGAACGCCCGCCTGAACTCGCTGCTCCAGAAGTACCGCGAGACGGTGGGGCAGGACCCGGCGGCGCAGCCGCTCGCGCTCGGCTCGCCCGCCGAGAAGGCGCTGGCCCTGCACATCCTGCAGTATCCCAACGCCGTGGCCCGCGCGGGCGAGCTGTGCAAGCCCAGCGTGCTGGCGGATTACCTTTACCAGCTGTGCCAGCTGTACAGCAGCTTCTACCAGAGCTCGCCCGTGCTCAAGGCCGAGCCCGCGGTGCGCGACGCCCGCATCCGCCTGTGCGACGCGGTGTCGAAGACGCTGCGCGGCGGCCTGACGCTCCTGGGCATCCCCACGCCGGAGAGGCTGTGATGGACGCGGGGCTGTTGGCGGCGATGACCACGGGGCCCCTGCGGGCCTTCCTGGATTCCGACCTTTGCGGCCAGGCCATCGTGGTGGTGCAGATCTGCATGAGCGTGGCCTCGTGGGCCGTGATGTCCGAGCGCATCCTGCACCTGCGCGAGCTCAACTGGCGGGCCAGCCGCTTCCTGGGCGACTTCGACCGGCAGTCGGACCCGATCGCGCTCTACTGCCGCGGCGAACGCCTCTCGGACGCGCCGCTGGAGAACGTCTACCGCGCGACGTGCGACCGCTTCGCGTCGCTGATCCCCGAGGCGCAACGCGCCCGCCTGCGCGTCGACCCCGGCGCGCCCATCCGGCTGGACGCGGTGCGCATGGAGCTGGTGGAAAGCTCGTGCGCGCACGCCACTGACGAGGAGACCATGAAGCTGGGGCGCGGGATGACGGCGCTGGCCGTCTTCACCTCGTCCGCGCCGCTGCTGGGGCTCTTCGGCACGGTGTGGGGCGTGATGCTGGCCTTCCAGACGATGGCCGCGAGCGGCGTGGCCGACATCGCGGCGTTGGCGCCGGGCATCTCCTCGGCGTTGCTCACCACCGTGGTGGGCCTGGTGGTGGCCATCCCCTCCACCATCTTCTACAACGTGCTGCAGTCGAAGGTCGAGGCGCAGACCGTCCGCCTGGAGGGCTTCGCCGAGGACCTGATGGGCAAGCTCTCGCTGCACTACCGCGCCGCGGGGACGGAGGGCTGACCGTGCTGCGGCAACGCCTCAACCGCTCCAGGGCGCGGGCCCGCAGGAAGCTGAACGGCAACATCGACATGACGCCGATCCTGGACATGACCTTCCTGTTGCTCATCGCCTTCATCATCACCTTCCCCGCGCTGCAGAGCGGCATCCAGGTGAACCTCCCCTCCGCCGAGGGCGACCCCCTCGCCGCGCCGGAGAAGCCCGCCGAGCCCCTCGCCGTCACCATCGACGCCGCCGGCGCCCTCTTCGTCGGCGACGCGCCCGCCGACGAGGCCGCGCTCGAGGCCGCCGCCCGTGAGCGCGTCGCCGCCGACCCCAAGGCCGCCGCCCACATCCGCGCCGACGAGAGCATCGACTACGGCCGCCTGATGCAGGTGGTCTCCGCCCTCCGCCGCGCCGGCCTCACCAACCTCTCCCTCGTCACCAAGAACGATTGAGCCATGCCCAAAGCCGCCACCCAACGCCCCGCCCCCCGCCCGACCGACGCGCCCGCCCTCGACGCGGCGCTCGTCACGCGCCGCCGGGTGGCCGGCGCCCTGCTTTGCCTCTACGTCGCGGTGGCCCTGATCGCGCAGGTCTCCTACGATTGGCACGACATCTCGTGGCTGTGCAACCCGCCCTCGCCGCCCGCGGGGCACCCGGCCAACCGCATCGGCCTGCTGGGCGCGTGGCTCACCTTCTACGGCTACGCCTTCGCGGGGCTGGCCTACCATTGGTTCGCGATCCCCTTCCTGGCGCTCTTCGCGGGCGGGCTGCTGCATGGGCGCGTGCGGTGCTTCCGCCTGCGCACGCTGTGGCTCTTTTGCCTCTACCTGACGGTCGCGTGCCTCTTCCAGGCCTACGGCGGCGGCTCCGGCGAGACGCTGGCCGAGCTGAACCTGCGCGACGCGGGCGGCGCCGTCGGCAAGTGGGTCGTCACCGACCGCCTGGGCGGCTGGCTGGGGGACATCGGCCTGCAGCTCTTCCTGTGGCCGCTGGCCCTCTTCCTGACGCTGCTGGTCGTGGGCGTGCGCAACTGCCTGCTGCTGGCCGTGCGCCTGGCCACCGCCCGCGAGCCGCGCGAGGAGGTCGCCGAGCCCGCGCCCGAGCCCGTCCGCCCCGCGC
>DVOR01000061.1 GCA_018713405.1 Candidatus Spyradenecus faecavium
AAAAAGTGCTTGCGTTTGAGGAGGGAGTTTGGTATTTTATGTGCGTTTTGCCCCTAGGTGGGGGCAATGCTCTTTGACATCATCCGGTCCATTGGGACGCAAGAGGAACGCATGGCCACTGACCTGGCAGAGATTCGGAACATCGGCATCGTCGCCCACATCGACGCGGGCAAGACGACGACGACCGAGCGTATCCTCTTTTACGCGGGGATGACGCACCGCCTCGGCAACGTTGACGAGGGGAACACGGTGACGGACTGGATGGTGCAGGAGCGTGAGCGTGGCATCACGATCACTTCGGCGGCGATCACGTGCGCTTGGCGCGGGACGCAGATCAATCTCATCGACACGCCTGGGCATGTGGACTTCACCATCGAGGTGGAGCGGGCTTTGCGTGTGTTGGATGGGGCGGTGGGCGTCTTTTGCGCGGTGGGCGGGGTGCAGCCGCAGTCGGAGACGGTGTGGCGTCAGGCGAACCGTTACCATGTGGCGCGCATCGCGTTCGTGAACAAGATGGATCGGATGGGGGCGAATTTCGCGCGTGTGGTGGCGGAGATGAAGGGGAAGCTGGGGGCGAACGCGGTGCCGGTGGTGTTGCCGGTGGGGGCCGCGGAGAGCTATGCGGGTGAAATCGATTTGATTTCCATGAAGCAGCGTCGTTACCTGGATGCGGAGGGGAAGGCCTTCGAGGATGGGGCGATCGACGCGGCGTTGGCCGATGAGGCGCAGGCGGCGCATGAGGCGTTGCTGGAGGCGTTGGCGGAGGCTGACGATGCGTTCATGGAGGCTTACCTGGAGGATCCGGAGCAGCCGGCGGAGGCGGTGCGGGCGGCGGTTCGCCGTTGCGTGGTCGCGCAGTCGTTGGTGCCGGTCTTCTGTGGGTCGTCGCTGAAGAACAAAGGTGTGCAGGCGTTGCTGGACGGGGTGGTGGATTATCTGCCGGCGCCGAGCGAGCGCAAGGCGCCGGTTGGGACGAACGTGAAGACGGAGGAGGCGACGGAGATTGAGATGTCGCCGACGGCGCCGCTTTCGGCGTTGGTCTTCAAGATCGCGACGGATCCTTATGTGGGCCGACTCTTCTTTGTGCGTGTCTATGGGGGCACGTTGAAGAAGGGGCAGAATGTTTACAACCCGCGGACGCGGCAGCGTGAGCGTGTGATGAAGATCCTGCGTGTGAAGTCCGACGAGGAGGAGGAGCTTGAGCTTCTCCAGGCGGGGGACATCGGCGCGGTGGTTGGCCTGAAGCAGGCGACGACGGGTGACACGCTGTGCGCGGAGAACAGGCCGGTGGCGCTGATGGGGATCACGGCGCCGGAGCCGGTGATGTTCATGGCGATCGAGCCGAAGAGCACGGCGGAGAAGGACAAGCTGGCCGACGCGCTGGACCTGCTGGCGGCGGAGGACCCGACGTGCCAGGTGCGGACGGACGCGGAGACGGGGCAGAAGATTTTGAGCGGTATGGGCGAGCTCCATCTGGAGATTCTCGTCGACCGCCTGAGACGTGAGTTCAATGTGACGGCGAACACGGGCAAGCCGATGGTCTCGTATTGTGAGACGGTGACCGCGGCGGCCCGCCAGACGTACACCTTTGACAGGGAGATCGCAGGGAAGCGGCATTACGCGACGCTGACGATTGAGGTCTCTCCGTTGAAGCGTGGCGAGGGCCGGCAGGTGGCGGTCAGCAGGGCCGCGGAAAAACGCTTGCCCCGGCCTGAGGTTTGTGCTATCATAAAGGACGCTTTGTTTGACGCAATAGCCACCGGCGTTTTGGCACGCTTCCCGATGACGGACGTGCGGGCGGAGGTGACGGATTGCGCCATGCTGGACGATGAGACGGCTTCGGACGTGGCTTTCAGGAGCGCGGCCGTGATGGGCTTCCGGGAGGCGGCGTTGGCCGCCGGGCCGGAGTTCCTGGAGCCGATCATGTCCCTCGACATCGTGACGCCGCCCGAGTACGTGGGCGACATCATGGGGGACATCAACGGCCGCCGCGGCCAGGTGCGTGACATGGAGATGAAGGGTGACCTTCAGGAAGTGCGCGCGTCGGTGCCGTTGGCGGAGCTGTTTGGGTACGCCACGGCGATCCGCTCGCTGTCGCGTGGGCGGGCCGGGTACACGATGGAGCCCGGCGCGTTCGCGGTGGCGCCCAAGACGGTTAAAGAAGAACTACTCAACAGGTAATGTGAGCATGCAAAGTCAACGCATACGCATTCGCTTGCAGGCGTACGACCACAAGGTGCTGGACCAGGCCGTGGGCGCGATCCTCGACACGGCGCGGAGCACCGGCGCGCAGATTGTCGGCCCGATTCCGCTGCCGACGCGCATCGAGCGCTTCACGGTGAACCGTTCGCCGCACGTGAACAAGAAGTCGATGGATCAGTTCGAGATGCGGACGCACAAGCGTCTGCTGGACATCGTGGGCCCGACGGCGAAGACCGTGGACGAGCTCAAGAAGCTGAACCTGCCGGCCGGCGTGGACATCACCATTCGCATCTAAGGAGGGGACCATGCAAGGCTTGATTGGCAAGAAGATCGGCATGACCCAGATTTGGGACGAGAACGGCGTGGCCGTGCCCGTCACGGTGGTCGAGGTGGGCCCCTGCCCGGTGGTCCAGGTGAAGACCGCGGAGAAGGATGGCTATGTGGCCGCCCAGCTTGGGTTCGTGGAGCAGAAGCCGCAGCGCCTGAGCAAGGCGGAGCGGACGCGCTTCGAGAAGGCCGGCGTGCCGGCGCAGCGCGTGATCCAGGAGTTCCGCTGGGATGGCGCGGCCGATGTGAAGGCCGGCGACACGCTCACGGCGAGCGTCTTTGAGGGCGTGGCGTACGTAGACGTGCAGGCGACGACGAAGGGCCGCGGGTTCGCGGGCGTGGTGCGTCGCTACGGTTTCCGCGGCGGCCCGCACACGCACGGCGGGCACAGCAAGCGCCGCCCCGGCGGCATTGCGGCGCGCGACCTGCCCGGTTGGGTGGAGAAGGGCAAGAAGATGCCCGGCCACATGGGCAGCGTGACGCGCACGACCCAGAACATCCGCGTGGCGAAGGTGCTGGCCGATGAGAACCTCATCCTGCTGCACGGCGCGGTCCCCGGCCCCAACGGCGGCATCGTCCGCGTGACGAAGGCGCTGAAGAAGTGAGGCTTGAGCAATGAGCACGATCAAAGTTTACGACAAGACCGGCGCCGCGGCGGGCGAGAAGACCGTCGACGAGGCGCAGCTGGTGCTTGACCGCGGCGAGCAGGCCGTGAAGGACACCGTTGTGGCGATCCTGAACGGGATGCGCGCCGGGACGGCGAAGACGAAGAACCGCAGCGAGGTCTCCGGCTCGGGCAAGAAGCCCTGGAAGCAGAAGGGGACCGGCCGCGCGAGCTTCGGCGGGAGCCGCAACCCTGTGTGGCGTGGCGGCGGCGTGGCCTTTGGCCCGGTGCCCCGCGACTATTCGCAGAAGATCAACAAGAAGGTGGCGGCGCTGGCCTTTGCCCGCGCGCTGAGCGACAAGATCGCCGCGGGCGAGCTGTGCGTGGTGGACTCCCTGAACTTCGAGGAGCCCAAGACGAAGCAGGCGGCCGCGATGTACAAGGCGCTGGGGGCGACGCGCTCCTGCCTGACGGTCATCGCGGACGACGCGCTGGCCGGCGACGCGAACGAGAATTTCATCCTGGCGGTGTGCAATCTGCCGAACGTGGATTTGGCCACCGTGGGTGAGACGGACGTCTACATGCTGTGCCGCTACAAGCAAATCGTGGCCACGCCCCAGGCCCTGGAGGGTCTGATGGCGCGCTTGGCCCGCGCGACCGGAAAGGCGGTTCAGGAATGAAGACGATCATCCGCAAGGTTTCCGTGACCGAGAAGGGCACCCTGATCGGCGCGATGAACCAGTACATGCTCGAGGTCGCCCCGGAGGCGACGAAGCCCCAGATCCGCGCGGCGGTGGAGGAGCAGTTCGGCGTGCACGTGAAGAGCGTGAACACGGCGAATTACCGTCCCCGCACGGTGGCGACGCGCACGCGCCGGGCCACCCAGACGCCGGCGTGGAAGCGCGCGTACGTGACGCTGCGCGAGGGTGAGCGCATCGAGCTTGCCTAAACAGAAAGAGCCAAAGGACACCCTATCTATGGCACTGAAGAGTTACAAACCCCGCAGCCCGGGCATGCGCTTCCGCGTCTCCCAGGTGCGCACGCACCTCTCGAAGGAGAAGCCGGTGGCGCACCTGACGGTGGCGAAGAACGCCAACGCCGGGCGCAACAACCAGGGTCGCATCACCGTCCGCCATCGCGGCGGCGGTGTGCGTCGCCGTTTCCGCATCGTGGATTTCCTGCGCGACAAGCACGGGATCCCGGCGAAGGTCGCGGCGCTCTGCTATGACCCGAACCGCACGGCCAACCTGGCCCTGCTGAACTACGCCGACGGCGAGAAGCGCTACATCTTGGCCCCCGAGGGTCTGAAGCCCGGCATGACCGTGGTCTCCGGCCCCGACGCGGAGCCGACCGTTGGCAACGCGCTTCCCCTGGAGAAGATCCCGCTGGGCATGGCGGTGCACAACGTCGAGCTGGTGCCCGGCAAGGGCGCGCAGATGGTGCGCAGCGCCGGCACGAGCGCGACGCTGATGGCCCGCGCGAACGGGATGGCGACGCTGCGCCTGCCTTCCGGCGAGATTCGCATGGTCTCCGTGGCCTGCATGGCGACGGTGGGCACGGTGGGCGAGGGCGATTGGTCGGGCGTGAAGTTCGGCAAGGCCGGCCGCAAGCGCCTGCTCGGCATCCGTCCGACGGTCCGCGGCGTGGCGATGAACCCTGTGGACCACCCGATGGGCGGCGGCGAAGGCCGTACGTCCGGCGGCAGCCACCCGCGCAGCCCGTGGGGCAAGCTCGCCAAGGGCGGGAAGACGCGCAACCGCCGCAAGAACAGCAATCGCTTCATTGTCAAGCGGAGGAAGTAACGTTTATGGCACGTTCCATCAAGAAGGGCCCGTATGTTGAGGCGTCTCTTCTCCGCAAGGTGGAGAAGATGAACGCGTCGGGCAAAAAGCTGCCGATCAAGACGTGGTCGCGCCGTTCGATGGTGCTCCCCGAGTTCGTGGGGCACACGTTCGCGATCCACAACGGCAAGCAGCACATGCCGGTGTTCATCACCGAGAACATGGTCGGGCACCGCCTGGGCGAGTTCTCGAACACCCGCACGTTCAAGGCCCACGGCGGCCTGACCGAGAAGGCCTCGAAGTAAAGGAGACGGATCATGGAAGTGAAAGCCATCACCCGCAATCTCCGCATCTCCGTGCGCAAGGCGCGCCCGATCGCCCGTCGCGTGCAGGGTCTGAAGCTCTCCGACGCCCTTGCGGTGGCGGATTTCAGCCCGCTGAAGGCGGCGCGTTTCCTGGCTGCGACGCTGCGCTCCGCTGCGGCGAACGCGCAGAACAACAACAACCTCGACCCCGAGACGCTGACGGTGAAGAAGGCGGTCTTCGACGAGGGCACGCGCATGAAGCGCTACTGGTGCGGGGCGCGCGGCAGCGCCAAGCCGATCCAGAAGAAGCTCAGCCACCTCACGGTGGTGTTGACGAACGAGTAAAACGAGGAGCCTACCTTGGGACAGAAAGTCAACCCTATCGGCTTCCGCATTGCCCTGAACAAGCAGTGGCAGTCGCGTTGGTTCGCGAAGAAGCAGGATTTCGGCCTGAACCTGGCCGAAGACAACGTCATCCGTGAGACGGTCCGCAAGTCCATCGAGGGCGCGGCCATCACGAAGATCGGCATCGAGCGCTACGCCAACCGCGTGCGCGTGGTGATCTTCACGGCCCGCCCGGGCATCATCGTCGGGCGCAACGGCCAGGACGTGGAGAAGCTGAAGGCCTCGCTGGCGAAGAAGACGGGCAAGGAAATCTACCTGGACATCCAGGAGGTCCGCACGCCCGACGCCGACGCCCAGCTGGTGGCCGAGAGCATCGCCCAGCAGATCGAGCACCGCATCGCCGTGAAGCGCGCGATCAAGCGCGCGGAGAAGACGGCGATGGAGCTTGGCGTGGACGGGATCAAGATCCGTTGCGCCGGGCGCATCAACGGCGCCGAGATTTCCCGCGTGGAGTGGAGCAAGAAGGGCAAGGTGCCCCTGCACACGCTCCGCGCCAACATTGATTATGGCTTTGTGGAGGCCAACACCACCGCCGGCAAGATCGGCGTGAAGGTGTGGATCTGCAAGCGCGAAGACTTCCAGCCCACGCGCCAGGCGCGCGGCGGCGACCGCGGAAGGAGGAACTATGCCTCTCATGCCTAAACGCGTGAAGCACCGCAAGGTGTCGAAGGGCTCCCGCAAGGGGTTCGCGACGAGCGGTGACAAGCTCGCCTACGGCGAGTTCGGAATCAAGGCCCTGGGCCGTGGCTGGGTGACGAACACCCAGATCGAGGCCTGCCGCGTGGCGATCAACCGCCACATGAAGCGCAAGGGCAAGCTCTGGGTCCGCATCTTCCCGGACAAGCCGGTGACGAAGAAGCCGATCGAAGTCCGCATGGGCTCCGGTAAGGGCAACCCGGAGTTCTGGGTGGCCGTGGTGCTCCCCGGCAAGGTGCTCTTCGAGGTGGGCGGCATCCCCGAGTCGCTGGCGCGTGAGTGCCTGCGCCTGGCCGACACCAAGCTGGGCATCCGCACGCAGCTCGTCAGCCGCTAAGGAGGGACGCCATGAAGATCGCAGAAATCAAAGACCTCAGCGCCGAGGAGCTCGCCGCCCAGATCCGCGACAAGGAGACTGAGCTGCGCGGGCTCCGCCTGAAGCACAACTCCACCACGGGCATCGAGGCGCCCGGCCGCCTGGCCAAGCTGCGCAAGGAGATCGCCCAGCTCAAGACGGTGGCCAACCAGAAGAAGGTGAACAAATGAGCGAAACTACTGTCGAGCGCGGCACGCGCAAGGTGCGCAAGGGCACCGTCGTCAGCAAGTCGGGCGACAAGTCCATCACCGTGCGCGTCGAGCGCCGCCTGCTCCACCCCATCTACGGGAAAGTGGTGAAGACGAGCAAGAAGTTCCACGCGCATGACGAAGCGAACGTGGCCAAGGTGGGCGACACGGTGACCATCATGGAGACCCGCCCCCTGAGCAAGACCAAGCGCTGGCGCTTGGTCTCCGTCGAGGAGAAGTGAGCCATGATCATCGAAGAGAGCAAGCTTGTGGTCGCGGACAACACCGGCGCGAAGATCGCCAAGTGCTTCCGCATCCTGGGTCAGCGCAAGGGCACCGCCGGGGTGGGTGACATCATCCGTGTCTCCATCCAGGAGGCCAGCCCGACCGGCGCGGTGAAGAAGGGGCAGGTCTGCCACGCCCTCATCGTGCGCACGGCGCACCCCATCGCGCGCCCCGACGGCTCCTACGTGCGCTTCGACCAGAACGCGTGCGTGATCGTCGACGCGAAGCACAACCCGATGGGCACCCGCATTTTCGGGCCCGTGGCGCGCGAGCTGCGCGACAAGGGCCAGATGAAGGTCATCTCCCTCGCGCCCGAAGTGGTGTGAGGCGGGATGCCGTCCGGACCGCGCAGGTAATACGTAAGCGTAAGCCGGGACCCCACAGGACGAACGGGACGTTTGCGAACTGCGTTTGTTACTAACGGCGAGTTACGGAACAGAACAATGAGCATCGCTAGAATCAAGAAGAACGACACGGTGATCGCGATCGCCGGCGCCGACAAGGGCAAGACGGGGAAAGTGCTCTCCGTGAACCCGAAGCAGGGCACCGCGATCGTCGAAGGGCTGCGGAAGGTCAAGAAGACCGTCCGCCGCACCGAGCAGAACGAAGGCGGCATCATCGAGGTGGAGGCCCCCATCCAGCTCTCCAACCTGATGCCCTATGACGCGGACAAGCAGTGCGGCAGCCGCATCGCCCGCACGCAGAACGGCGAGACCAAGGTGCGCACGCTCAAGGTCTCCGGCAAGGCGTTGGACTAAGGAGCAGCGAACATGGCCAATCTGAAAGAGACCTACGCCAAGGAAATCGTCCCCGCGCTCGAGAAGAAGCTCGGGGTCACGAACCCGATGTTGGTGCCCCGCCTGACGAAGATCGTCATCAACATGGCGTTCGGCATCCAGGAAAAGGACGTCCAGAAGCAGCTGGTGCAGGACCTTGAGGCGATCACCGGCCAGAAGGCCGTCCTCTGCAAGGCCCGCAAGAGCATCTCCAACTTCAAGCTGCGCGAGGGGATGCCCATCGGCGCGAAGGTGACGCTGCGCGGCGTGCGGATGTACGAGTTCGCCGAGCGCTTCTTCAACGTCACCCTGCCGCGCATCCGCGACTTCCGCGGCGTGCCGAACCGCGGCTTCGACAAGGCCGGCAACTACACCATGGGCATGAAGGAATACGTGACCTTCCCCGAGATCACCGCCGTGAGCACGGCCTCGGGCCTGGACATCACCTTCGTCACCACCGCCAAGGACAAGGACGGCGCGAAGGCCCTCCTCGAGGCGCTGGGCATGGCGTTCATGGGCCGCTAAGGATAAGGAGAGAGAAAATGGCTAAGACCTCCCTGATCGTCAAAGCGGCGCGCAAGCCGAAGTTCGGCGTCCGCGCGTACACCCGCTGCTCCCGTTGCGGCCGTCCCCACAGCGTCATCCGCAAGTTCCGCCTCTGCCGCCTCTGCTTCCGCGAGATGGCCCTGAACGGCGAAATCCCCGGCGTCACCAAGGCCAGCTGGTAAGAAAGGGCACACCACTATGATGACCGATCCCATTTCCGACATGCTGGTGCGCATCCGCAACGCGCAGAAGGCGCGCCACCCCGAGGTGTCCATGCCCGGCTCCCGCATCAAGGGCGAGATCGCCCGCGTGCTCAAGGAAGAGGGCTACATCGCCGACTACTCCATGGTCGGCGACACCAAGCGCACGCTCACCATCGAGCTGAAGTACAGCGACCGCGCCGAGCCCGCCATCCGCGGCCTTGAGCGCGTCTCCCGCCCCGGCCTGCGCCGCTTCTGCGGCTACACCGACATCCCCAAGGTCCTCGGCGGCCTGGGCATCGCGGTGCTCAGCACCTCCGGCGGCATCATGAGCGGCAAGACCGCCCGCGAGCGTCGTCTCGGCGGCGAGCTGCTCTGCACCATCTGGTAAGGCAAAGGAGCGAAACATGTCTCGTATCGGCAAACAGCCCATCACCATCCCCGCGGGCGTCACCGTCACGGTGGCCAACGGGAACGAGGTGACGGTCAAGGGCCCCAAGGGCGAGCTCTCCCGCTCCCTCCAGAAGGGCATCACCGTCGCCGTCGACGGCACCCAGGTCCTCGTCTCCCGCGCCGACGACAGCCGCGCGCAGAAGAGCTACCACGGCCTCTCCCGCACCCTCGTCAAGAACATGATCGAGGGCGTCACCCAGGGCTACTCCAAGGAGCTCGTCATCGAGGGCACCGGCTTCAAGGCCGCCGTCCAGGGCCGCAAGGCCATCCTCACCCTCGGCTTCGCCTCCCCCAAGGAGTACACGATCCCCGAAGGCTGCACCGTCACCGTCACCGCCGACGTCAACGTCAAGGTCGAGGGCATCGACAAGGAAGTCGTCGGCGAGGCCGCCGCCCGCATCCGCTCGTACTACCCCGCTGAGCCTTACAAGGGCAAGGGCATCCGCTACAAGGATGAGAAGATCCGCCGCAAGGAAGGCAAGACCGTCGCCTAACCCCGGCCAGGAGAATCGCAACCATGAGTCTCAAGAACCGCAAAGAACAACGCGTGGCGCGCCACAAGCGCATCCGCCGCCGCATCAGCGGCACCGCCGAGCGCCCGCGCATGGCCATCTTCGTCTCGAACCGCTACATGTACGTGCAGTTCATCGACGACGTGGCCGGCAACACCCTCGCTTCCGCCTCCACCCTCAAGGGCGGCTGGAAGTGCAACCTCGAGGGCGCCAAGGCCCTCGGCGAGGCCGCCGCCCAGGCCGCCCAGGCCAAGGGCCTCAAGGCCATCGTCGTCGACCGCGCCGGCTACAAGTTCCACGGCCGCGTCAAGACCATCGTCGAGTCCGCCGTCGCCGCGGGCCTTTCCATCAGCGCCAAGACGGAGGAAGCGTAATGTTCGACCGCAACAACCGTGACCGTGACGCCGGCCCCGAGCTCGATGAGAAGACCGTGTTCGTCAACCGTTGCGCCAAGACCGTGAAGGGCGGCCGCCGCTTCAGCTTCTCCGCCGTCATCGTCGTCGGCGACAACAACGGCAAGGTCGGCCTCGGCATCGGCAAGGCCAACGAAGTCGGCGACGCCATCCGCAAGGGCGGCGACGCCGCCCGCAAGGCCATGCGCCCCGTCTGCATGAAGGGCACCACCATCCCCCACGAGGTCACCGGCGTCTGCGACGGCGGCAAGGTCCTCCTCAAGCCCGCCCCCGACGGCACCGGCATCATCTGCGGCGGCGCCATGCGCCCCGTCCTTGAGGCCGCCGGCATCCGCGACGTCGTCGGCAAGAGCCTCGGCTCCAAGAACCGCCTCAACGTCGTCAAGGCCACCATCGACGCCCTCCACCAGCTCCGCTCCGCGGAGGCCATCGCGGCCCTCCGCGCCTGACGGCGCCGCGCGGGCGGCCAACCCCCGCCCGCGCGCCACTTACGAAAGGATTTCCGAAATGGATCTTTCCAACCTCACCAACACCCCCGGCGCCCGCAAGAGCCGCAAGCGCGTCGGCCGCGGCATGGGCTCGGGCATGGGCAAGACCTCCACCCGCGGCCACAAGGGCCAGGGCGCCCGCAAGGGCCACAAGCAGAAGCTCGGCTTCGAAGGCGGCCAGATGCCCCTCATGCGCCGCCTCCCCAAGCGCGGCTTCAAGAACCCCAACCGCATCCCCTACTACGGCGTCAACGTCGGCAAGCTCAACTGCTTCGACGACGGCACCGTCGTCGACATCGACGTGATGCTCGCGGCCGGCTTCGGCTACCGCCCGGCCAAGGACGCCGGCATCAAGATCCTCGGCAACGGCGAGCTCACCAAGAAGCTCACCGTGAAGGCCTCCGCCTTCTCCGCCGCCGCCAAGGCCAAGATCGAGGCCGCCGGCGGCACCTGCGAGGTCATCTGACACTCGCCCTCCCCGGCCCGACGCCCGTCGGGCCGGGCCCCTTTCCCCTTCCCGGGGCCAAGCCCCCGCGACGTTGAGCGCCCTGCACCCTGAGGACCCCCATGCTCAAGACCTTCGCCAACCTCTTCAAGATCCCGGACCTCCGCGCCCGCATTTTCTTCACCATCGCCCTGGTCGCCGTGGCCCGCCTCCTCGCCATGATCCCCACCCCCGGCGTGGACTGGGATGCCATCGTCCTCCTCCAGCGCCGCATCGCCGAGGCCAACGCAGAAGGCGGCCTCCTCGCTTGGTTCGACACCTTCACCGGCGGCGCCCTCACCCAGTGCTCCATCGGCACCCTCTCCATCTGGCCCTACATCTCCGCCCAGATCATCATCCAGCTGATGACCGCCGTCATCCCCACCCTCGGCCGCCTCCAGCGCGAGGGCGACGCCGGTCGCAAGACCCTCAACCTCTACACCCGCTGGCTCACCATCGGCATCTGCGTCTTCCAGGCCTGCGCCCTCGCCGCCACCATGCTCAACTCCCAGGAGACCTTCGGCGTCGGCGGCCTCGTCTCCATGAGCCCCATCCTCTTCTACGTCACCACCGTCATCTCCATGACCGGCGCCTCCATGTTCGTCATGTGGCTGGGCGACCAAATCACCGACCGCGGCATCGGCAACGGCGTCTCCCTCCTCATCATGATCAACATCACCTCCCGCCTCCCCGCCGCCGTCGCCGACGCCGGCCGTGAGTACCTCGGCTTCGGCGGCGCCGCCGCCCAGCGCTCCGCCTGGGAGCTCATCCTCCTCCTCGTCTTCTTCTTCGCCGTCCTCCTCGGCACCGTCGCCCTCACCCAGGCCCTCCGCAAGATCCCCATCCACTCCACCCGCGCCATCTCCCGCGGCTCCGCCTACGGCGGCGGCGTCACCTACCTCCCCCTGCGCGTCAACTACGCCGGCGTCATGCCCATCATCTTCGCCGGCCCCATCCTCCAGCTCATCGGCTTCCTCTCCCGCCTCAACGGCTCCAACGCCGTCACCCTCTTCCTCAAGCGCGTCGGCGAGCAGGTCGCCAACGTCACCACCCCCACCCACATCCTCCTCTACGCCGTCCTCATCCTCTTCTTCACCTTCTTCTGGGTCGCCACCCAGTTCAACGCCATGAACATCTCCGACGGCCTCAAGCGCGACGGCTCCTACGTCCCCGGCATCCGCCCCGGCCTCGCCACCGCCGAATACCTCGACGCCGTCATGACCCGCGTCACCTTCATCGGCGCCCTCTCCCTCCTCGCCATCGCCATCATCCCCCTCCTCCTCGTCTCCTTCCGCGACATCCCCTGGACCATCTCCACCTTCTTCGGCGGCACCTCCCTCCTCATCATCGTCGGCGTCGCCCTCGACACCCTCCGCCGCCTCGAGTCCCAGCTCGTCATGCGCAACTTCGACGGCTTCCTCAAGCACGGCCGCATCACCGGCCGCCGCTAAGCCACACAAGGACCCCTCACCATGAACGTCGTCATCCTCCTTGGC
Organism: Candidatus Spyradenecus faecavium; assembly: GCA_018713405.1. Taxonomy (GTDB): domain Bacteria; phylum Verrucomicrobiota; class Kiritimatiellia; order RFP12; family DVOR01; genus Spyradenecus; species Spyradenecus faecavium. Next base: position 12,538 of record DVOR01000061.1, read on the forward strand.
GCCCCCGGCTCCGGCAAAGGCACCCTCGCCGCCGAGCTCGCCCGCGTCCCCGGCATCCGCCACCTCTCCACCGGCGACCTCCTCCGCGCGGCCGTCAAGGCCGGCACCCCCGCCGGCCTCAAGGCCAAGGCCTACATGGAGGCCGGCAACCTCGTCCCCGACGCCGTCATCGCTGAGCTCCTCGCCGAGAATCTCGACGCCGACCCCGACACCCACGTCCTCCTCCTCGACGGCTTCCCCCGCAACGTCGCCCAGGCGGACATCCTGGCCGACCTCCTCGCGCGCAAAGGCGTCCGCCTCCGCGGCGCCCTCCTCCTCGAGGTCCCCGACGACGTCCTCGTCGCCCGCATCGCCGGCCGCCGCGTCTGCCCCGCCTGCTCCGCCACCTTCAACGTCGCCACCCTCCCCCCCAAGGTCGAGGGCGTCTGCGACGCCTGCGGCGCCGCCCTCGTCACCCGCAAGGACGACGACCCCGCCACCGTCCGCCACCGCCTCCAGGTCTACGCCGAGCAGACCTTCCCCCTCATCGACTACTACCGCCAGCGCGGACTCCTCCACGCCGTCGACGCCTCCGGCCACGACCTCGAACCCAAAATCGAGGCCGCCCTCCGCAAAATCCATGATTGACGTCCACACGCCCGCGGAGCTCGACGCCATGCGTCAGGCCGGCCGCCTCATGGCCGACCTCCTCAACGCGTGCTGCGACTTCATCCAGCCCGGCGTCACCACCGCCGAGATCGACGCCTACTGCCGCGCCACCCTCCGCACCCTCGGCGACGGCACCGCCCAATCCGGCTCCCTCGGCTACATGGGCTATCCCGCCTCCCTCTGCGTCTCCGTCAACGAAGAGGTCATCCACGGCATCCCCGGCGACCGCATCCTCCAGCGCGGCGACCTCGTCAGCCTCGACGTCTGCGGCTTCTACCACGGCTTCGTCGGCGACAACACCCGCACCGTCGTCGTCGGCGGCCCCGAACACCTCGACCCCGACCGCCGCCGACTCCTGCGCGTCACCCGCCGCTCCCTCGAGGAAGCCGTCCGCGCCATCCGCCCCGGCATCCACCTCGGCGACGTCTGCCACCTCATCGAGCGCATCGTCACCGAAGGCGGCTGCACCGTCGTCCGCGAATACACCGGCCACGGCGTCGGCCGCCGCCTCCACGAAGACCCTCCCGTCCCCAACTACGGGAAGCCCGGCCGAGGCCCCATTTTACACGAAGGCATGACCCTGGCCATCGAGCCAATGGTCAACCTGGGCAAGTCCGCCATCCGCGTCCTCCCCGATGGCTGGACAGTCGTCACGCGCGACGGCCTCCCCGCCGCGCACTTTGAGTACTCCGTGGCTGTGCTCAGCGACCGAGCGGAGATCCTCACCCCCTGGTTCGAACGCGACCCCTGGTCCGACGATTGGATGAGGGAGTGAAGATTTTCGCTTTTTAACAGTGGACAGCAGACGCAGGAATGTGTTATACTGCACCACTCATTTGAAGAAGGAACAGACCATGAAAGTTCGTAGTTCTGTCAAACGCATTTGCGAGCAGTGCCGCATCGTCCGGCGCAAGGGCGTCGTTCGTGTCATTTGCTCGAACCCCCGCCACAAGCAGCGTCAAGGTTAATCGGAGAACACAGACATGCCGAGATTGATGGGTGTGGATGTCCCCGGCAACAAGCGCATCGAGTATGCCTTGCGGTACATCCACGGAATCGGCCCCAAACGGGCCATGGACATCGTTGAAGCCTGCAACATCGAGATCGGGAAGAAGGCCGACGCCCTCACCCCCGACGAGATCCGCCAGGTCGTCACCTACATCCAGGAAAACTACCGCGTTGAGGGCGACCTCCGCCGCGAGGTCTCCGGCAACATCCGCCGCCTCATGAGCATCGGCACCTACCGCGGTTACCGCCACAAACGCGGTCTCCCCTGCCGCGGCCAGCGCACCAAGACCAACGCGCGCACCCGCAAGGGCGCCAAGAAGACGGTCTCCACCGTCCGCGAAAAGTAATTCCCCCAGGAACCCCAAATGAGCGAAGAAAACACCGAACAGCAGGCCGTCTCCGCCGAGGAGCAACAGAAGCCTGCCCTCAGCGAGGCCCAGCAGATCCTCGCCGCCGACACGGCCGCCGCCAACGCCGCCGCCGACGCAGAGGCTGCCAAGAAGAAGTCCAAGGTCAAGGCCATGCCCGCCGGCATCGCCTTCATCCGCGCCACCTACAACAACACCCTCGTCTCCATCGCCGACGCCCGCGGCGGCGTGATCTCCTGGAGCTCCTCCGGCAAGGCCGGCTTCAAGGGCTCCCGCAAGTCCACCGCCTTCGCCGCCACCATGGTCGCCCAGGACGCCGCCCGCACCGCCTTCGCCCGCGGCATGCATGAGGTCGAAGTCCGCATGCAAGGCGCCGGCGCCGGCCGCGAATCCGCCGTCCGCGCCATCCAGTCCGTCGGCATCCACGTCACGTGCATCAAGGACTGCACCCCCGTCGCCCACAACGGCTGCCGTCCCCGCAAGCGCAGGAGGGTTTGATCATGGCTCGTTACACCGGCCCCCGCACCAAGATTTCCCGTCGTTTCGGCGAGCCCATCTACGGGCCCGACAAGGTCCTCGACCGCCGCAAAAATCCCCCCGGCCAGCACGGCGCCAACCGCCGCCGCAAACTCTCCGAGTACGGCGTCCAGCTCCGCGAGAAGCAGAAGGCCAAGTACATCTACGGCATGCTCGAGCGCCAGTTCCACATCTTCTTCGAGCGCGCCAAGGCCCGCCAGGGGAAGACCGGCGACATCCTCCTCCAGCTCTGCGAGACCCGCCTCGACAACATCGTCTACCGCCTCGGCATCGCGCCCACCCGCGCCGCCGCCCGCCAGCTGGTCTCCCACCGCCACATCACCGTCGACGGCAAGGTCTGCAACATCCCCTCCTACACCGTCAAGCCCGGTCAGACCGTCGCCGTGCGCGAGAAAGACCGCACCATGGGCGTCATCGTCGATTCCATCAAGAGCCCCCGCACCGCCGCCCAATCCTGGCTGCAGTGGGACGAGGCCAACATGGCCGGCACCCTCCTCAGCGTCCCCGAACGCGCCGAGATCCCGGAAAACATCGACGTCCAGCTCATCGTCGAGCTCTACTCCCGCTAAACCCACCCGTTGTCCCAGAGCCGCGCGGGCAAACCACCCGCGCGGCCCCAACACGTCAGAAAGGACGGACCATCATGCCGATTCGCCTGAGTCGCTTTGAAATGCCCACCCACATCGTCCGGGACGACGCCACCGCCACCGAGACCTACGCCCGGTACACCGCAGACCCCTTCGAGATCGGTTACGGCCGCACCATCGGAAACTCCCTCCGCCGCGTCCTCCTCTCCTCCATCGAAGGCTTCGCCATCAAAGCCATCAAGCTCGAAGGCGCCGCACACGAGTTCTGCTCCATCCCCGGCGTCGCCGAGGACGTCACCGACATCGTCCTCAACCTCAAAAAGGTCCTCCTCAAGAGCTACACCCGCGACACCCGCTGGATCCGCCTCAACAAGCAAGGCCCCTGCGTCGTCACCGCCGCCGACTTCGCCGTCGATAACTCCATCGAGATCCTCAATCCCGATCAGGTCATCGCCACCCTCGACGTCGACGGCAAGCTCAACCTCGAGGCCCAGGTCGGCGTCGGCCGCGGCTTCTGCCTCGCAGAAGGCAACAAGGATCCCTCCTTCGACATCGGCGTCATCCCGATCGACTCCGCCTTCTCCCCCGTCACCCGCGTCAACTACGACGTCGTCAACACCCGCGTCGGTCAACGCACCGACTACGAGCGCCTCATCCTCGACATCTGGACCGACGGCCGCGTCTCCCCCGACGAAGCCCTCAAGACCAGCGCCGCCCTCCTGAGGCACCACCTTGACGCCTTCGTCGAGACCGCCGACGACATCCTCGAGTTCGAAAGCCCCACCCAAGGCAGCTCCACCGAGACCGAAGACCTCCGTCGCAAGCTCAACATGGGCGTCAACGAGATCGAGCTCTCCGTCCGCTCCGCCAACTGCCTCAACGCCGCCGGCATCACCACCGTCGGCGAGCTCGTGGCCAAGACCGAGGCCGACATGCTCAAGTACCGCAACTTCGGCAAGAAATCCCTCACCGAAATCCGCGAGAAACTCCAGGAGATGGGCCTCTCCCTCGGCATGAAGTTCGACCCCAACCTGCTCGACAAGAAAAACGACTGAGCACCCCACACAACCAATCTGTAAGGAACCCCCACCATGCGTCACAAAAGACTCGCCAAGAAGTTCGGCCGTAGCCCCGAGCACCGCGCCCAGCTGATGCGCATGCTCTGCGCCGCCCTCATCATCCACGACCGCATCGAAACCACCCTCAAAAAGGCCAAGCAGGCCCGCAAGGACGCCGAGAAGCTCGTCACCCTCGCCCGCAAAGGCACCCTCGCCGCCCGCCGCCTCGCCGCCGCCCGCCTCCGCAGCCCCGAGGCCGTCAAGCGCCTCTTCGACGCCGTCGTCCCCGCCATG
>DVOR01000062.1 GCA_018713405.1 Candidatus Spyradenecus faecavium
CGATCAAAGGTCGAAAGCGGCACCGTCACGCCATAGCCCACCCCGCCGCAATCGATGACGATCCCGGCCGGCGTCTTCTCCGCCAACGTCCCGCGCAGTTGCGTGATGTAGCCCATGGTCCCGCCTCAGTCGCTGTTGCGCATCCCGTACTTGCGGATCAGCCGCTGCAGGTACGCCCGCTCGATGCCCGCCGACCGCGCCGACTGCGAGATGTTCTGCGCGTTGCGCGCCAGCAGGTCGCTCAGGTACTTCCGCTCGAACTCCTCGATGAGGGCGTTCTTCATGTCCTTGAACGGCCGGTCCGCAGAGACCTGGAACGCCTGCCCCTCGGCCTCCTCCTCGGGCTCGAACTGCCCCTGCCCCTGCAGGAACGCGCCCAAGTCCGCCGGGATCCGCCCCAACGCCTCCAGCCGCTCCACCAGCGACCGCAGCTCGCGGATGTTCCCGGGCCAGTTGTAACGCCGCAGGAAGGCCAACGTCGAGGGCTGCTCGCACCACGCCCGCAGCGCCTCGCTCACCTTCAGCCGCTCCGCGATGGAGCGTAGCAGCACCGGGATGTCGTCCCGCCGCCGCCGCAACGCCGGCATCTCGATCACGATCACCGCCAAAGCATAGTAGAGCGGCTGGTAAAAGGCGCCCGACCGCGCCAGGTCGCCCAGGTTCTCCTTCGCCGCCGCGATGAAGCGCACGTCCTTGCGCGTCTCCACCGCCCGCAGGAGCAGGGGCTGCACGTCCGCCGGCATCCGCGCCAACGAATCCACGAAGAGCGTCCCCCCGCTCGCCAGCTCCAGCGCGCCCGGCGCCTGGCCGTCGCCGAAGAGCTCCCGCTTCGCCGTCTCCAGCGAGTCGAACCCATTGCAGTCCAAGACGATGAAGGGCTTGTCCGCCCGCGCGGACTCCCCGTGGATGTCCCCCGCCAGCTCCTCCTTGCCCGTGCCGGACTCACCGAAGATGAGCACAGGGCTGTCGCTCGCCGCCGCCTGCTCGGCCAAGAGGAAGACATGGCGCATCAGCGGCGTCCGCCCGATGCTGTGGCCGAACTGCTCGCGCGCGCTCATCGTCAGCTCCGGCCGATCCTGCACCGAAGGCACCACCAGGCGCGTCCGCCCCAGCTGCACCTCCGTGTTCGGGCCCAGCTTCGCCGACGACACCTTCACCCCCTCGATGCTCGTCCCGTTCGTCGAGCCCAGGTCGTTGATGGTCAGCGTCCCCCGCTCATCGCACACGATTTCGCAATGGCGCCGCGAGACCGTCGGGTCCGCGATGGAAAGGTCGTTCGACAGCCCCGAGCCGATTGTGTAGGGGAACTTCGAGATCACATACTCCCGCCCCTCCAGCGGCCCCGCCGTCACCAGCAAACGCGGCTTCTGCCCGGCCCCGCCCGAAGGCGCCACGGTGGGCAACACGATGGTACGAGATTCCGATTCCTTGTTCATATGCGCTCGCTCCAAAAACCAACGCCGCCCATGATACCACATCCGGCCCCCCCTGAAAACACCCCCCACCCCATCCTCCGCCACCCCGCGCCCACGGGACGCGCCCCACCCCATCCTTTCTTTCATGGAGCCTGACCAAGCCTCCAAACCTCCAAACTTCCGAAATGGGCCGCCCAAGCGGCCCATTCCAAATAAGTCCTTATGCATTTCCGAAACCCTTAAGGGTTTGCCTCGAAACCCTTAGGGTTTGGGGTCGAACCCCTTAGGGTTTCGCCTCGGACCCCTTAGGGTTTCATCTCCGACGCTTTTGGGAAGGAGGAGGGTGGACAGGCGTGCGCAGGGGGGAGGAAGGCGCCGGCGGGGTTCAGCGCGGGGCGGGCGTTTTTGGTACAGTGTGGGGTCAAGAGAGGATTCAGCAAACATGAAGCGATTCGTGGTATTCGCGGGGGCTTTGGCGTGCGCGTGGTGCGTGGCGCAGGAGCCCGCAGCGCAGGCGCCGGTGGAAGAGGCGCCGTTCAAGATCGTCATCGAGGAAGTGCCCGAGGGGGTCGACGTCAGGCCCGCCGAGCCGCCCGCCGCCGTGCCCGCGCCCGAGCAGGCCGCCCCGGCGCAGCCCCAGCCCGCCCCCGCGCCCGTCGCGGAGCCGAAGGCGGAGACGCCCGTGCCCGAGGCGGAAGCCCCGGCCGCCGCGCCGGAGCAGGCCGAGCCCGTGGCGGAGGCGCCCCAAACGGCGGAGCCCGCGCCTGAAGTGGAGGCCGAGCCGCGCCCGAACTGCGGCCACGTGTTGGCCCCGCCGAAGGGCTTCGCCACGGAGACGCTGATGCTCCAGATCTTCCTGGACCGCCACAACTTCTCGTGCGGCGTGATCGACGGCGTGTGGGGCGAGGGCTCGCGCAAGGCCATGCGGGCCTGGCAGGCCTCGCAGGGCGTGCGCCAGTCGGACTGGGTGGACGTGGACCTCTATGTGCGCCTGGCCAAGATGCCCGAGCCGCTGATGCGCTACACCCTGACCGCGGAGGACGAGGCGCTCGTCACCGGCCCGATGCCCAGCACCTGGGCCGAGCGCGCCCAGCTCCGCCTGATGGGCTACGACACGCTCGGCGCGTGCGTGGCCGAACGCTTCCACACCTCCGAGCGGACGTTGCGCAACCTGAACCCGGAGATCGTGAATTGGCCGGACGACCTCGCCGCGGGCGTCACGCTGACCGTGCCGAACGTGCGCATGGCGGCCCTCGAGAAGCCCGCGACCCTCGTCATCGCCCTGGACGATTGCGTGCTGGCCGGCTACGGCGCGGACGGCACCATGCGCCTGCGCTTTCCCTGCTCCATCGCCCGCAACAAGGCGCGCCTGCCCGAGGTGGGCGAGGTGACCATCCGCAACATGGCCCCCGCGCCGAACTACACCTATGACCCCGTCAACTACGGGCAGGACCCCAGCGTGGGCAAGATGGTGGTGCCCGCCGGCCCGCGCAACCCCGTGGGCAGCCGCTGGATCGGCCTCTCGCTCCCGGGCTACGGCATCCATGGCTCGCCGCGCCCGAACACCGTGGGGCGTCCGGAGTCGCTCGGCTGCTTCCGCCTGACGAACTGGAACGCCGAGAAGCTCTTCGAGTTGGTGCGCACGGGGATGCCCGTGAAGATCCTGCGCACCCTCCCCGAGCGTCTGCCCGCCGAGGGCGAGGCCGCGCCCGAGGCGCCGGTCGACCGGCCCGCGGAAAGCGAGGCGGCCGATGCTTGAGGCCGTGGCGCAAGGGCTGCCCGAGGCCTTCCGCGAGGCCCCGATCGCCTGCGGGCTGATCCTGGGCTCCGGCTGGGGCGACGTGCTCAAGCCCGAGGCCGTCCACGCGCGGGTGCCCTACGCTGCGCTCGACGGTTACGGCGCCAGCACGGTGGCGGGCCACCACGGCGAGTTGTTGCTCCTGACGCTGGGGGGCAAACGCGTGGCCGCCTTCAGCGGGCGTCGCCACTACTATGAGGGGTGCGACCTGGGCCAGGTGGTCTACCCCGTGGAGCTGCTGCGTTGCCTCGGCGTGCCCGCCGTGCTCCTCACCAACGCCGCCGGCGGGCTGAACCCCGACTTCGCCCCCGGCACGCTCATGGCCGTGACCGACCACCTGAACCTCACCGGCGTCAACCCCCTGCGTGGGCCGCACCGCCCCGAGTGGGGGCCGCGCTTCCCCGACCTCTCGCACGTCTACGACCCCGCCCTCACCGACCTGCTCGCGCGGAGCGGCGAGGGGGTGCGGCGCGGCGTCTACGCCTTCTCCGTCGGCCCCTCCTACGAGACGCCCGCGGAGGTGCGCGCCCTGCGCCTGCTCGGGGGCGACGCCGTGGGCATGAGCACAGTGCCAGAGGCCGTCGTGGCGCACGCGGCGGGCCTGCGCGTGGCCGCGCTC
>DVOR01000063.1 GCA_018713405.1 Candidatus Spyradenecus faecavium
CCGCCGGCGGCGAGGCCGTCGTCGACGCCGCCGACACCCAGTGGGAGTGGGATCCCATGCGCGGCGGCTACATGACCACCCTCCTGCGCCTGCATCCGGGCGAGGCCCCCGCGGCCGACGCCTACGCCGGCCCCTGCGCCGACCTCGTCCGCCCCTGGCTGGCGGCCAACCCCGCGGCCTACTCGGGCGTGCTCTACGTCAATCGCGACGAGGATCTCGCCGCCGCGCGCTACGAGGCCTTTCCCGGCCTGACCCCCGTGGTCTACGGCGAGGAGGCCGTCCGGGCCGGCGCGCACAAGGGCGAGGCCAACGGCCTCTTCTTCTCGGGCGTGCGCCCCCTGATGACGGTGGGCAACTCCATCATGGCCCTCCCCGCGACCCCCTTCTGGCGGAGCCTGCCGCGCAAGATCGCCACCACCCCCAACGCCATCGGCCTGGCCGCGCGCCTCGCCGCCGCCAACCAGCTCTATGTCTACGACGCCACGCTCGATTGCTCGCGGGCGGGCGGCGACCTGCTGGTGGGGAACAACGTCGCCTTCGTCCCGACCGCCGACCTCACGAACGAGAAGCCCGACCCCGCCGCGGCCCAGCGCGGGATCACCGAGCTCATCCTCGCGGCCTTTGCCGCCTTCACGCCCCAGACCAAGGAGGCCATCGCGCGCGACGGCCTGCTGGTGCCCACCGTCCAGCGCCTGCTCCGCCAGAGCCAGAAGGGCGCGCCCGATTACTTCAGCGCGGCGGCCCACCCGCCGGCCTTCGACCCGCAGCGCGTCGACGCCGAGGCCTTCCTCAAGGCCGCGCACGCCCTCACGCCCGAGACCCTGCCCCCGCCGCTCGCCCTCTCGGTGCGGATGGAGCGCGCCCCCCTCGCCGGCGTGGAGTTCTTCGAGGCCGTCAACTCCGAGACCCTCGCCGACACGCCCCAGTGCATCACCCGCGTCTTCCGCGGCACGGGCCGCTGGCGCCGCCTGACCGTGGCCGCGCAGTCGCCCGGGTGCGACTTCCGCTGGTTCGTCGTCGGGGGCGACCCCGGGAAGATCCGCGTCACGCCCCTGACCTCCGACGGCGCGCTCGTCACGCTGGAGGTGGCCTGGCACGCGCCCTTCGACCGCGACGGCCTGCAGACCCGCCGTGCCGACATCGCCTGCGTGGCCGTCCGCCCCGACGGCACGGCCTCGGCGCCCGCCTTCGTCAGCTTCCGCTTCCTCGCCAACGAGCGGCGCGTCTATGACGGCGACCGCCTGGTGAGCGTGGACTATTCCATGCCCGAGGGCGGCTTCGTCTACGAGGACCCCCTGCTCACCACCTTCAAGAATTGGCGCGACGACTACCTCTACGACGCCGCCGGCAAGCCGCTCGGTTGGACGCGCCGCCGCCCCGGCCAAGAGGGCGAGGACCGTTTCGACGCGCATGGCCGCCGCGTGGCCGAGGCCAACCCCGACGGCTCGCCCAAGGCCGTCGCCCCCGTCCGCTATTTCCCCCGCCAAATCCAAGGCGCCGACGGCCGCACCGCGCCTGTCCTGGAGCTCATCCAGATGGACGCCGGCGCCGTGACCGCACCCTGACCGCCCGAGGACCCCGCCCATGAAGCTCTTCACCCTCTCACCCCTCACCCAAAAGCGCCTGGAACGCTTCCGCCGCAGCCGCGTCGCCTTCTGGTCGCTCTGCCTGCTCTGCCTGGTCTACGTGCTCAGCCTCGGCGCCGAGCTCATCTGCAACGGCAAGCCCTTGGTCATGCGCTTCGGCGGCGAGCTCTCCTTCCCCTTCCTCCAGGACCGCCCCTCGCAGGCCGTCCTCGACGCCACCGGCGAGCTGGTCTACGTCAACTACCGCGAGTTCGTCCGCAGCGACGTCTTCACCCAGGACCCGGACAACTTCGCCCTCTTCGCGCCCGTCCCCTACAGCCCCGACGAAACCCTCGACACCGTCGACCTCGAGGCCGACAAGGTCGTCACCCTCACCCTCGTCCCCACCCAGCCCGTCGGACGCTTCAACCTCACGCCGGACCTCGCCATCGTCCGCCAGGACAGCTGCGCCCAGTTCTTCCCCCGAGGCACCGCCTCCTCCGACCTCCGCGACGGCCAGGTCGGCCTCTACGACTTCATCGACGTCTCCCCCGCGCTCGCGGCCGAGATCGACCGCCGCTTCGCCGGCGAGGCCTCCGCCCCCTACGAGACGACCGTCGCCCCCGCCCCCGGCCACGACCTCCCCTGGGAGCGCCTCTCCCTCACCCTCGCCCCCACGGCCGTCGGCCAAAGCTCCGCCCGCACCCTTCGCGCCACCCTCCGCGTCGCCGAGGGCGACCGCTTCCTCCCCACGCGCACCTTCGCCTTCACCCGTGACTTCGACGCCGACGGCCGCCCCGGCAAGCCCTACCTGATCGCCGAGGAAGGCGCCCCCCGCCCCGACGACAAGCTCCTCGCCGCCCTCGAAAAGTGGGCCAACATGAGCTTCTACGACACCGTCCGAGACGAGCTCAACCCGAAGGACGACGGCACCCCCGTCTACCACGGCAAGCTCGCCCAAGACTCCGGCTACGGCCCCGCCGGCACCCCCGTCAAGGAGGTCCCCGCCCGCTGGGTCAACGCCGAGGGCAAGCCCCTCGCCTGCGGCGTCGACCTCACCGTCGCCGTCCTCGCGCAGGACGGCCCCCACGGCAAGGCCGGCGCCCAGGCCGTCTTCGCCTATCCCAACTGGGAGCTCGGCGCCGAGACCCTCACCGCCCCGACCCTCGTCTTCGAGGGCCGCCTGGCCCACGACTGCCCCCAGGGCAAGCTCGGCGACCCCGTCCGCCTGGCCCCCGAGCGTTGGGAGGTCGGCGGCAAGCCCGTCGGCGACCTCGCCCTCCTCAAGGACGGCAAGCTCGCCCAGGACGGTCCCCTCGGCAAGGCCGGCGACCCCGCCGTCCGCGTCCCCGCCCGCTGGGAGACCGCCGACGGCAAGCCCCTCGACAACGTCCTCCTCATCACCGGCGGCAAGCTCCGCGGCGACTACGCCGACCCCGAGACCCAAGCCCTCGCCGTCGACGGCGCCATCGTCCGCCGCGTCGACGGCCGCTGGATGGTCGACGGCGACCCCGCGATCGAGCTCGACGCCCCCGCCGTCTTCTTCGAAGGCCGCCTCGTCCTCGACCACCCCGACTACGGCACCGTCGGCGCCACCGTCCGCCCCGACCCCGCCCACTGGGAGACCGCCGACGGCAAACGCCTGAACATCCGCCCCGTCGGCGACCTCACCGCCAAGGACGCCCAGACCTACTTCGCCACCGACGCCTCCCCCACCTACCAGGTCCTCTCCGCGAACAACATCCGCTTCCCCTTCCCGCCCTCCCGCGAACACCTCTTCGGCCTCGACCAATCCGGCCGCGACGTCTTCGCCCGCATCGTCTACGCCACCCGCATCGCCATGAGCTTCGGCCTCCTCCTCGCCTTCTCCGCCACCCTCGTGGGCATGTTCGTCGGCGCCACCCAGGGCTACTTCGGCGGCAAGGTCGACATCTGCATGCAGCGCTTCACCGAGATCTGGGCCGCCCTCCCCTTCCTCTACATCATGGTCCTCGTCGGCTCCATCTTCGGCCAGAGCTTCTGGCTCCTCCTCCTGGTCTACGGCCTCTTCTGCTGGCTCGGCCTCTCCTACTACATGCGCGCCGAGTTCTTCCGCCTCCGCGACCGCCCCTTCGTCGCCGCCGCCCGCTGCCAAGGCCTGGGCAACGCCCGCATCATCTTCCGCCACATCCTCCCCAACGCCCTCACCCCCATCATCACCCTCTTCCCCTTCCTCCTCGTCGGCGCCATCAGCGCCCTCGTCTCCCTCGACTTCCTCGGCTTCGGCCTGCCCCCCCTCACCCCCAGCTGGGGCGAGCTCCTCAACCAGGCCCAGACCCACCGCGAGGCCTGGTGGCTCATCCTCTTCCCCTCCCTGGCCATCTTCACCGTCATGTTCCTCACCGTCATGGTCGGCGAAGGCGTCCGCAACGCCTTCGACCCCAAACCCTTCAGCAAACTCCAGTGAGGCCCCCCATGTCCGAGCAACCCCTTCTCCAGGTCAAGCACCTCACCATCGCCTTCGAGAACGACGAGACCCGCCGCGCCGTCACCACCGTCGAGGACGTCTCCTTCGACGTCCACCGCGGCGAGATCCTCTGCATCGTCGGCGAATCCGGCTGCGGCAAATCCGTCAGCTCCATGTGCATCCCCCGCCTCCTCCCCTCCCCCCCCTCCAAGATCCTCGCCGGCGAAATCCTCTTCGAAGGCACCGACCTCCTCAAGCTCCCCATCAAGGAGATGCGCAAATACCGCGGCAAACGCATCGGCGTCATCTTCCAAGACCCCATGACCGCCCTCTCCCCCCTCGTCCGCATCGGCGACCAGATCATCGAAGCCCTCCTCATCCACCACCCCGACCTCACCCGCGACGCCGCCCGCGCCATGGCCCTCGACTGGCTCGGCAAAGTCGGCATCCAGAACCCCCAGGTCGCCATCCGCGCCTACCCCTACGAGCTCTCCGGCGGCATGCAACAGCGCGTCATGATCGCCATGTGCCTCATCCTCGAGCCCCAGCTCGTCATCGCCGACGAACCCACCACCGCCCTCGACGTCACCATCCAGGCCCAAGTCCTCGAACTCATGCTCCAGCTCCACCGCAAAGACTCCGGCATGATCTTCATCACCCACGACATGGGCGTCGTCTACAAGATGGCCGACCGCGTCGCCGTCATGTACGCCGGCCAGATCGTCGAGCAGGCCGACGCCAAATCCTTCTTCGCCGGCCCCAAGCACCCCTACGCCCGCGCCCTCCTCGAGGCCCTCCCCAGCCACGCCACCCGCGGCCGCCGCCTCAAAGCCATCCCCGGCCAAGTCCCCAGCCCCGGCAACTTCGCCAAAGGCTGCCGCTTCGCCGAACGCTGCGACCAAGCCCGCCCCGAGTGCGCCGAGACCCCGCCCGACCTCCACCCCGTCGGCCGCCACCTCGTCCGCTGCCCCTACGCCAAATAAGGGGGCGGCTTGCGCCGCCCAGGAAAACGGGAAACGGAGAACGGAACGCGCGACAAGCTCGCGATGGGTCGTGTCGCCGTCCTATTCGTCCTATTGGTTCTATTCGTCCTACCGCGCAATCCTGCGTGCGGTGGCATGCTCTATTTTCCTGCGCCAACTGTACCTCTAAAGATAACCTAGGCGCAGGCAAGGGGCGAAGTCGCGGAATCAGGCCTTCGGGGGATCCTTGGGGGGATCCTTGCGCGTCAGGTCGAACTTGTTGAGCCACTCTTCGGGGATGTAATACCACAGATACTCGCCGTATTCCGGGCAGCCTTCCTCTTCCACGTAGCCCTTGGCGATGGCGACCAACTCGTCCATGGTGGGCTCGCGGTTGAGCATGTAGGGCTCGAACTTCTCGGTGCGCTTGGAGGGGAAGATGGCGGGCTCCAAGCCGCAGAGGCTAAGGATGAACCCTGCCCTAAGCGGAGTGTCCAGCTCTGCCAGCGCCTTGATGACCGGCTCAATCTGCTCAAAGGGATTGTAGAACTTTAGCATGGCCGTGCTCCTTTCCGGTGTAATCGCTCACTGTCATTAGTTTAACACATTCCTGCATGATGGGTGTCTTGGCCTGAGCGCCTCCAGTAGTGTCCGGGGAAAGTTTTTTCGCGAAGACGAGTTGGCGTGGAAACCCGGCGGGCTCCATCGCTCCCGTTGGTCGCGCCGCCCTTGGGATTTCCACGCTATCGCGCCCCTGAAGGGGCGCTCAAAGGAGGGAGGGGAAGGGCGATGCAAGGCGCGAAACGGAGGGCGGCGGTCGCGGTCAGCGGCGAAGTCGCAGAGCGACCGATGGAGCCCGGGCGTTTCGCGCCCCCTTTGGCGTCTTTGCGGTTCCCTTCCTTTTCCCCGGACAGTATTGGGGTCGCCTCTTGGCACGTCCGCAGGACGTGCCGCGGGTGCAGGGGGAGCTTCCCCCTGCCGGGGTGTGGGGCGGCGCCCCACACCTTCCATCCATCCACCCCCTCCCTTTTCCATCCATCTTCCCTTCACCCCTTCTTTCCTTCTCCGCATCCTTCCCTCTCTTCGTGCTCCCCTGTGTCCTCCCCGAACCCGTCACCATCTGCCGCCCATTCCAAATAAGTGCTGATGAATTTCTGAAACCCTTAAGGGTTTGGCTCAAAACCCTTAGGGTTTGGGGTCGAACCCCTTAGGGTTTCGGGTCGGACCCTTTAGGGTTTGGGGCGGGGGGGCCGGCGGAGGGGGCGGGAAACGGG
>DVOR01000007.1 GCA_018713405.1 Candidatus Spyradenecus faecavium
CGCCCCCTCCTCTTCGAGCACGAAGGCAACCGCGCCCTCATCGAGGGCGACTGGAAGCTCGTCGCCAAAGGCCCCAAAGGCAAGTGGGAACTCTACGACCTCGCCGCCGACCGCAACGAGCTCCGCGACCTCGCCCCCACCCACCCCGACCGCGTCCGCGCCATGGCCGCCCGCTGGCAATCCGAAGCCCGCCGCACCCACATCCTCCCCTCCCCCTTCCTCCCCTGACCCCACCCAGGGCCCGCCTCTGCATAAGTCCACCTCTTTTCCCGAAACCCTTAAGGGTTTCACCCAAAACCCTTAGGGTTTCCCCTCGAACCCCTTAGGGTTTCATGGGGCGCTGGGCGGCCCAGGCGGCACAGGAGGTTCAGGAGGTCCACGAGATTCAGGAAGGCGGCCGTGGGGGCCAAGCCCCCACACCCCGACACGGCGGCCGGTCCGTCGCCCCGCAGGGGCGTCCGTTTTCCGTTCTCCGTTCTCCGTTTTCCAGCCCCCCGCTTGCGGGGGGCGAAGGGGATTTGGTAGACTAAGGACTGTTGAAGGGGAATGCGCGGCCGGGTGGACCGGGGCGCGGTTCCCGTCCCACAGTGACCGAAAGGAGCGACTCGTGGACGAGCAGTTTGAGAGGCCCTATCCGTCGATCGAGGCGGACGCCTGCAAGAGTTGCGGGCGGTGCGTGGCGGCGTGCCCGAAGGGGTGCCTGGCGATTTCCGAGACGTACAACCGTTACGGCGTGAAGGCGGTGGCCTACAAGGGCGCCGGGTGCGTGGGGTGCGGCATTTGCTTCTACAATTGCCCGGAGCCTTACGCGATCCGCATCATCCGGAAGGGGGGCGCGCAATGACGAAGTTCGTGAAGGGCAACGAGGCGGTGGTGATCGGCGCGCTCTACGCGGGCGCGGAGGGCTATTTCGGCTATCCGATCACGCCGGCGAGCGAGGTGGCGCACAAGGCGGCGGAGTATTTCCCCGCGACGGGGCGCGTCTTCGTGCAGGGTGAGAGCGAGGACGCGGTGGCGTATATGCTCTACGGCGCGGCGGCGGCGGGGTGCCGGGCGCTGACGGCGACCTCGGGCCCGGGCTTTTCGCTGATGCAGGAGGCCATCTCCTACATGTCGGCGACGGACATCCCGACGGTGATCGTGGACGTGATGCGCGCGGGCCCGGGCCTGGGCAACGTCTACCCCGAGCAGGCGGATTACGGCCAGGTGGTGCACGGGGGCGGGCATGGGTCTTACCGTTGCATCGTGTTGGCGCCGGGGAGCGTGCAGGAGATGTGCGACCTGACGATGCTGGCCTTTGAGAAGGCGTTTGAGTACCGTACGCCGGCGATCGTGCTGGCGGATGGGCAGCTGGGCCAGATGATGGAGCCGCTGCACCTGCCGAAGGAGGAGGCCAAGCCGGTGGACACCTCGGCCTGGGCCACGCAGGGCACCAAGGAGACGCGGCGCAACCTGCTCACTTCCATTTACCTGGACGCGCCGGCGCAGGAGGCGATGAACGTCCACCTGCAGGAGAAGTACGCCAAGATGGACCGTGAGTTCCAGCGGGCGGAGCTGTACAGGTGCGAGGACGCGGAGGCTGTGTTGCTGGCCTTCGGGTCGAGCGCGCGCACGGCGCGCAGCGCGGTTGACGCGCTCCGCGAGCAGGGGGTGAAGGCGGGGCTCTTCCGGCCGATCACGCTCTCGCCTTTCCCGATCGACGCGTTGTTGCCGCTGGCCGACAGGAAGCTGTGGACGGTGGAGATGAGCGCGGGGCAGTTCCGCGACGACGCCGTGCTGCATCTGGCCAAGGCCGGGAAGCTGGCCGAGGTGGGCCTCATCAACCGCATGGGCGGCATGCTCATCCCGGTGGCCGACATCGTGCGCACGGTGAAGGAGGCGATGTGATGGACAACGTGCTTGAGACCAAAGGAATGTTCCCCGTCTTCCGCCGCTCCGGCTCGGAGACGCGGGCGACCCACTACTGCGCCGGCTGCGGCCACGGCATCGTGCACAAGCTGCTTTCCGAGGCCTACACCGAGCTGGGGCTGCAGGACCGCACGGTGATCGTGAACCCGATCGGGTGCGCCGTCTTCGGCTACTACTATTGGGACGTGGGCGGCGTGAGCGCGGGCCACGGCCAGGCGCCGAGCATGGCCACCGCTATCAGCCGCCTGCGCGACAAGGCGATCGTCATCTCCTACCAGGGCGACGGCGACCTGGCGGCCATCGGCCTGGGGCACACCCTGCAGGCCGCGGCGCGCGGCGAGCACATGGCCGTCTTCTTCGTCAACAACTCCATCTACGGCATGACCGGCGGGCAGATGGCGCCCACCACCCTCATCGGGCAAAAGACCACCACCTCGCCCCTGGGGCGCAACCCCGAGACCGACGGCATGCCCCTGCACCTGTGCGAGCTGGTCAACGCCCTGCGCCTGCCCGTCTACATCGAGCGCGTCTCCGTGGCCGACACGCCGCGCATCATGCAGGCGCGCAAGGCCATCCGCAAGGCGCTGGAGATCCAGCGCGACCGCAAGGGCTACGCCTTCGTCGAGATCCTCTCCCCCTGCCCCACCAGCGTCGGCCTCAAGCCGCTCGACGCCGCCAAGTTCGTCATCGAGCAGATGGAGAAGGAGTATCCCCTCGGCTGCCTGCGCGACCGCACCGCCGAGGCACCCGTCCGCCCCGAGCCCAAGCCGTGGGTCAAGCTCGCGGAGTTCTTCGGCGACGACGGGCGCGAGGAGCCCCGGCACGAGGCCGCCGAGGTGAAGGAGCGCCACTTCAAGTTCACCGGCTTCGGCGGGCAGGGCATCCTCTCGCTCGGCCTGGTGGTGGCCGACGCCGCGCGCGCCCTGGGCCTGCAGACCACCTGGCTGCCCAGCTACGGCCCCGAGCAACGCGGCGGCGACGCCCAGTGCACCGTCGTCACCTCCACCCACCTTATCGGCGCCCCCGCCGTGGAGCGCCCCGAGCTGCTGGTGGTGATGAACCAGGCCGCCTGCGGCAAACACCTGCACACCGTCCGTCCCGGCGGGCTGGCCCTCGTCGACGCCACCGTGCGCATCGACCCCGCCGAAATCCCCGAGGGCGTCCGCGTCGTCCAGATCCCGGCCATCGACCTGGCGACCGCCGCCGGCGTGCCCAAGGCCGCCAACGTCGCCATGCTCGGCGGCCTCATCGCCCTCGACGCCCTGGGCATCCCCCAGCAGCTCCTCGTCGAGGCCCTCGAGCGTTCCTTCGCCAAGAAGCCCGCCCTCATCCCCGCCAACAAGACCGTCCTCCAGAACGCCATCGACCACTGCCGCCACCACGGCCTGACCGGCGAACTGCCCTGACCGAAAGGAGACCCCGCCATGCTCAACATCGTCCAAGACATCGACAACCGCGTCGCCATCCGCCGCGCCCTCATCTCCGTCTCCGACAAGACAGGGCTCGACGCTTTCGTCCCCGCCCTCCTCGAGTCGTGCCCCGACCTCGTCATCCTCTCGACCGGCGGCACCTACGCCGCCATCCAGGCCCTCCTCAAGCCCGGCCAGGAGGGCCGTCTCCAGGCCGTCTCCGACTACACCGGCCAGCCCGAGATGCAGGGCGGCCTCGTCAAGACCCTCGACTTCAAGATCTACATGGGCCTCCTCTCCGAGACCTACAACGACGCCCACCAGGCCGACATGCGCCGCCTCGACGCGGCCCCCATCGACCTCGTCGTCGTCAACCTCTACCCCTTCAAGCGCACCGTCTCCATCCCCGGCGCCACCCCCGAGCAGGCCCGCACCAACATCGACATCGGCGGCCCCTGCATGGTCCGCGCCTCCGCCAAAAACTACCTCCGCGTCGCCTCCGTCACCGACCCGGCCGACTACCCGCGCCTGGCCAAGGAGCTCGCCGAGCACAACGGCACCCTCGGCCTCGACACCCGCTTCTACCTCATGAAGAAGGCCTTCGCCCACACCGCCGACTACGACACCGCCATCGCCTCCTTCTTCGCCAAGACCGCCCCCGAATCCGTCACCGCCGCCTACAACCTCCACTGAGCCATGACGAAGGAGGCGTTCACCCAAGCGTTGCGGCAGACCGTTGACGCGGCCTGCCGTGCGTTTGTGGACGCCCGGGATGGCTCATGGGCGCTGAAGGGGGTCATCGACATCCATCGCCGGATCCATCGGCTTTCCCCGGACACCAAGCTGGTCTCCAAGCTTTTTGAGCTGGCATTGGCGCCGTCCCTCGCCGCCTTTGCAAAGCGGTGCGGGATGAGATTCTTGGCGGCCCCGGAGCAAAACACCTATCCGGACGTGACCTTTGAGGCCGCGGACGGCACACGGTTCGCCGTCGACATCAAGAGCAGCTATCGGAAGTCGCCCACAGCCATCAATGGGATGACGCTGGGGGCCTTTACGGGCTATTTCCGCAACCGCAACAGCACGAAGAACATCCTGTACCCATACGGCAGCTATCGCGCGCACTTGGTGGTGGGGCTGTTGTATACCATCGAGCCCACGGAAAAGAGCGCCCCCCTTGAGCCGGTCACCGTGGATGCGCTCGACACGCTCCCGGCCGTCCTGCGGGATGTCCAAGGGTTCGTCCAAGAAAAATGGCGCATTGCCCTCGATCGCCCCGGGAGCGGGAACACCAAGAACATCGGATCCGTCACAGGCATAGAGGCCTTGATCGCCGGCGACGGGCCGTTCGCCCCCTATGGCGAGGACGTCTTTGACGACTATTGGATGAACTATCTGACGGCGGATATGGCGCGGCGTGCGGAATTGCCCGCCCCATACTACAGGAACCTTCGGGAATACTTGGCCTTCAGGGGGCTGCAGCGCACATGAAGCTGGTCCAAGACGAGCTTTTCTGTGCGACGCGGGGGCCGGTCTTCCCCTCGACACGTTACCAAGGAAGCAAGGCGCGGTTCCTGGATTGGCTTTGGGAGCGTGTCGCCCCCCTTCCCTTCCATTCTGTCTTGGATGCCTTCGGTGGCACGGGCTGCTTCGCTTACCGGTGCAAACAGGCGGGGAAAGCGGTGACCTACAACGACATCCTCCCCTTCAACCGCCTCATCGGGCGCGCCCTCATCGAGAATGGCACGGAGACCCTTTCGGAGGCAGACCTCGACAACCTCTTGCACCTGCCGGCAGAGCATCCCGGGTTCGTCGAAAAGACCTTCCGGGGAATCTATTACACGAACGAAGAGAACCGGTGGATCGACGGCGTTTCCGCCACCATCCGCGGTCTGCGGAATCCCTACAAGCAGGCATTGGCCTACTTCGCGCTCTTCCAGGCCTGCCTGAGCAAGCGCCCCTACAACCTCTTTCACCGCAAGAACCTGGAACTGCGGTTGCGCCCCGTCGCACGGACCTTTGGCAACAAGACCACGTGGGACACCCCGTTTGAGGCGCTCTTCCGGCGCTTCGCCGAAGAGGCCAACCGTGCCGTCTTCGACAATGGGACCGACTGCCGTGCGCTCTGCCAGGATGCCGCGACGCTCGACCCTGTCTATGACTTGGTCTATCTGGACCCGCCGTACCTCAATGCGAAAGGCGTCGGCGTCGATTACGCGGCCTTCTACCATTTCCTCGACGGATTGACGGATTACGACCACTGGGCGACACAGATCGACTGGGACTCCAAGCACCTCAAGCTCAGGACAGAGAAAAGCGCCTGGGGCAACAAGGCGACCATTCTCCCCGCCTTCGCCGCGCTCTTCCGGCGCTTTCGCAATGCCATTGTCGTCCTCTCCTACCGCTCGAACGGGATTCCGGCGATCGATGCGCTTGCCGACGCCCTCGCCCGAACCCACCGCACCGTCACGGTCCACGAAAGCGCGCCCATGCGTTACACCCTGTCTTCCGTGCAATCCGCCGAGACCCTTTTGATCGCGTTGCCATAAGAGACTGCCATAGGAGAACGCCATGCGCTACACTGAGGATGACTTCCTGGAGACGGCCGGGCCGAAGGAGCTGGCCGAGATTGCCCGCGCACGGGAGCTGACGCGCGCCTACGCAGCCTCGGACTACCGCGACGCCGCGGGCCGCCGCGCCATCCTGGAGGAGCTCTTTGGCGCCATCGGCGAGAACGTCGCCGTCGACACGCCCTTCCATTGCGACCACGGGAAGAACATCTTCCTGGGCAGCGACATCGTCATCGGCATGGACTGCATCTTCATCGACAACGCCCCCATCCGCGTGGGCGACCGCGCAATGATTGCCTCTGGCGTGCAGCTCTGCACCGCCAGCCACCCCATCCTCCCCGCCGAACGCCTCCTCGACGCGCGTCCCACCTTCTTCCGCACCTACGCCCAGCCCATCGTCGTCGGCCCCGGCGCGTGGATCGGCGCGCGCGCCGTCGTCCTCCCCGGCGTCACCATCGGCGAGAACGCGGTCGTCGGCGCCGGCAGCATCGTCAACAAGGACGTCCCGCCCAACACGGTCGTCGCCGGCAACCCCGCCCGCGTCATCCGGACCTTCGCGCCATGATCGACCTGCACACGCACTCCACCGCCAGCGACGGCAGTCTGTCGCCGCGCGAACTCGCCCGCGCCGGCAAGGCCGCCGGCCTCGACGTCATGGCCCTCACCGACCACGACTGCGCCAAGGGCGTGGACGACTTCCTGGACGAGTGCGCCGCCGTCGGCCTTGTCGGCGTTCCCGGCATCGAGCTCTCCGCCGAGGTCCCCCAAGGCCAGCTCCACCTCGTGGGCCTGGCCTTCGACCCGCACGACCCCGCCCTCACCGCCAAGTTCGCCGCGCTCCTCGATGGCCGCGCCGCCCGCAACCGGGCCATCCTCCGGGCCTTCCAGGACAACGGCCTCCCCCTCTCCTGGGACGAGGTCCGCGCCTTCGCCGGCGACGAGCTCGTCAGCCGCGTCCACTTCGCGCAGGCCCTCGTCGCCAAGGGCCTCGCCGACGACGTGAAGGACGCCTTCGCCCGTTTCCTCGGCAAAGGCGCCCTGTGCTACCGTGACCGCTTCCGTTATTCCCCCGCCGACTGCATCGCGATGGTCCATGCCGCCGGCGGCGTCGCCGTCATGGCGCACCCGCTGAGCCTGGAGCCCGACCTCGCGGCCCTCGAGCCCAAGATCGCCGACCTCCGCGACCTTGGCCTCGACGCGATGGAGTGCTTCTACTCCACCTACGACGTCGAGACCACCGTCGCGCTCCTGCGCATCGCCAAGCGCCTCGGCCTCGTCCCCTCCGTGGCCAGCGACTTCCACGGCGCGCCCAAGCCCAACATCTTCCTGGGCCGCCTCCCCGTCGCCCCCGACACCGAGGCCCGCCTCCGCGCCCTCCTCCGGCTGTGAGGCGCCGGCTCAGGCGTCCCAGAGCCAGGTGGAGAGGTAGCGGTCGCCGGAGTCCGGCAGCAGCACGACGATCCGCTTGCCGGCGTAGGCCGGGTCGCGCGAGAGCGTCCGCGCCGCGTGGAGCGCCGCGCCGCCGGAGATGCCCACCAGCAGGCCTTCGGTGCGCGCGCAGGCGCGGGCCGCCGCACCCGCCTCCTCCGCCGTGACCGGCACCACGCGGCTGATGAGGCCCGTGTCCAACGTCTTGGGCACGAACCCCGCGCCGATGCCTTGGAGCTTGTGCGGGCCCGCGGGTTTGCCGCTGAGCACCGCCGAGGCCTCCGGCTCCACGGCCACCAACTCCACGTCCGCCCGCGCGCGGCGCAACGCGCGCCCCACGCCCGTGAGCGTGCCGCCCGTGCCGACGCCCGCCACGAAGACGTCCGGCGCGCCGCCCAGGTCCTCGAGGATCTCGGGGCCCGTCGCGGCCTCGTGCGCCGCGGGGTTGGCGGGGTTCTCGAACTGCTGCGGGATGAGGCTACCCGGGTTCGCGTCGCGCAGGCGCTCGGCCTCCGCGATGGCGCCGGCCATTCCCTTGGCGCCGGGCGTGAGCACCAGCTCCGCGCCGTAGGCCGCCAGCAGCTTGCGCCGCTCCACGCTCATGGTCTCGGGCATGGTCAGGATCAGACGGTAGCCCTTGACGGCCGCGGCCATGGCCAGGCCGATGCCGGTGTTCCCGCTGGTCGGCTCGATGATCAGCCCGCCCGGCGCCAAGGCGCCCGCGCGCTCGGCGGCCTCGATCATGGCCACGCCCACGCGGTCCTTCACGCTGCCGCCGGGGTTGCGGCCCTCCACCTTCGCGAACAGCTCCGCGGCCCCGTCGTTGAAGCGGCCCAAGCGCACGAGCGGCGTCCGCCCGATCGCGTCCAACACTGAATCGTAAACAGCCATGTCAGCCTCCTTTCCCCCTATTGTAGCACACGCCCCCGCCGCGTGGCTCACCCCTGCCCCAGAGGGTCAGAGGAGGAGGAGGGAGAGGGCCATGAGGGCCATGCCGGCGACGAGACCGTAGAGGGAGTCGTGGCCTTTGCCGTAGGCGCGGGAGGCGGGAAGGAGCTCGTCGAGGCTGATGAAGACCATGATGCCGGCGACGGCGCCGGAGACGAGGCCCATGAGCATCGGCGGGGGCTCGAAGAAGAGGGCGCCGTGGCAGAGGGCGAGGACGGCCCAGAGGAAGAGCGCGCCGGCGGGCTCGGCGAAGCCGGCGAGGCAGCTCCAGACGAAGGCGCGGCGGCGGTTGCCGGTGGCGTAGTAGATGGGGACGGAGACGGAGATGCCCTCGGGGATGTTGTGGAGGGCGATGGCGAAGGCGATGACGGCGCCGAGGTGGGGGTCGACGAGGGCGGCGAGGAAGGTGGAGAGACCCTCGGGGAAGTTGTGGACGGTGATGGCCAGGGCGGTGAAGGCGCCCATGCGCAGGAGGGTGCGGCGGGTCTGGCGGGTGGCCTTGCGGATGGCGCGGCGTTCGGCGGGGGTGGCGGCCTGGGCGGGGTCGCGGAGGGCGAGGTAGTCGCCCTTGGGGTGGGTCTCGTGGGGGTTCTCGGCGTCGGGGACGAGGCGGTCGATGAGGAAGATGAGGGCGATGCCGAGGAAGAAGCCGAGGGTGCCGAGCGCGGTGGCGGGGGTCTCGGCCAGGCCGGCCTCCATGATCTGGGCGAAGGCCTCGGGGAGGATCTCCATGAAGGAGACGTAGAGCATGACGCCGGCGGAGAGGCCGGTGCAGACGGAGAGGAAGCGGGTGTTGGCGCGGGGGGCGAAGAAGGCGATGGCGGCGCCGAGTCCGGTGGAGAGGCCGGCGATGAGGGTGAGGAGGAGGGCGATGAGGAAACGTTCGGTCATGGCGGGCGCCTGGTGAGGGGTCAGGGGGCGGGGTCGAGGCGGTGGACGCGGTCTTCCTCGTCGCGGTTGAGGACCTCGACGAAGGGGCGTTTGCCGCGGACGAAGAGGCCGTGGACGGCGTCGGCGCCGCAGCGGGCGATGACGTCGAGGATGAGCTGGATCATGGGCCGGGTGATGCGCAGGCCGGGGATGAAGACGGGGATGCCCGGGGGATAGGGCACGAGCAGCTGGCTGGCGATGCGGCCCTCGCTTTGGGCGAGGGGGACGAGCTCGCCGTCGCAGAGGGCGGCGTCGCGGGGGAGGACGACGGGCTGGCCGGCGACGGCGCGCTCGAGGACGTCGGCGTCGGCGGGGGGGCGCTCGGGCAGGCCGATGGCGTCGCGCATCTGGCGGATGCAGCGGAAGAGGTACTCGAAGTGCTCGCGGACGGTGCCGACGGTGACGAGGAAGAGGACGGTGACGGGGGTGGCCTTCTCCCACTGGATGTGGGAGCGGTGCAGGAGACGGCGGAAGGCGTCGCACGAGGCCGCGTCGCGGAAGGCGAGGATCATCTTCAGCGGGTCGTGGAAGTAGCCCTGCTCCTTCCACTTGGGATCTTCGCCGACGATGGCGCGCAGGCCCACGATGCACTCGTGGATGGGCCGCCCGACGAGGTCGGCGACGCGCCGCTGGAAGTCGGCCACCCAGTGCAGGCGCTCCTCGAGCAGGCGCAGGCCCTCCAGGCGCATCTGCACGCCGGCGATGTCGAGCGTCGCCAGCGTGGGGTAGTGCGGCGAGGTGGAGTGCCAGTAGCGCAGCATCTCGTGGAGGTCGTGGGAGAACTTCTCATAGGAGCCGTGGCCGTGGAGGTGGAAGCGGCGGCGGAGCCACCGGTAGGGCCGCGAGGCGTCGGTCTCGAGCAGCGCCTTGAAGCGGTTGGAGACGTGGATCATCGAGGCCTGGGAGAAGGCCGCGAGCGCCTTGTGGGTGGACTGGACGGAGAGGTGCGCGCCGCCGACCTCGCTGACGGCGTTGTAGCGGCGGGCGACGCCGTCCTCGAGGGTGCGCGTGTAGTAGGGGTGGAAGGCCAGGTAGGGCGCCCAGGCCTCGTCGGCGTAGAAGAGGAGGCCGGCTCGCTCGCACAGGCGGCCGATCTCCCAGACGGGATAGAGGATGCCCTCGTAGGTGCAGGTGGTGATGACGAGCATCTTCGGGCGCGCGGCCTCGGGGAGCGCGGCGGCGCGGTCGAGCTCGGCGCGAAGGTCCTCCAGCGCCACGGGCCCCCAGACGCCGAGGCGCGCGTTGAAGCGGGCGGGGAGGTAGCGCGGCACGGCGCCGGCCATCACCACGGCGTGGTGGACGGACTTGTGGCAGTTGCGGTCCAGCAGCACGACCTCGCCGGGGCGGAGCAGGGTCATCAGCATGGCCTTGTTGGAGGTGCTGGTGCCGTTGGTGACGAAGCAGCTCTGCGCGGTGCCGAAGATCTCCGAGGCCAGCCGCTGCGCCTGCGAGAGGGGCGAGCGGCCCTCGGGGTCGGAGAGGTCGCCGAGGGACTCCACCGACACGGAGAGGTCCGTGCGGAAGATCATGGAGGAGAAGGCGTCGTGGAAGCCGTGGAGGAAGGGGGAGCGCTCGAAGGCGTTGCCGTTGTTGTGGCCCGGCGTGTGCCAGGCGGTGCCGGCGCGGCGGCGGACGTACTGCCGCAGGGCGTCCCAGAAGCGGGGCAGCCAGAAGGAGGCGAAGAGGTGGCCCAGGCGCTCGCGGTGGCGCACGGGGTTGGCCAGCACGGAAAAGGGCTTCTGCGACCAGCGGCGGCTGGGCAGGTGCAGCTTGGCGTGGCCCGGCCGCGTGACGAGGACCTTGGGGATGGCCGGGAAGAAGGTCAGGAACCACGTGGGGATGGGCAGGCCCGCGATGGCGTGCTCGAAGAGGGGGCGCCCGCCCAGCTCGTCGTCGAGCAGGAAGAGGCAACACCCGCAGCCGGCCTCGGAGAGGATGTGGCGGTCGTCCTGCGCGCCGAAAAGGGCGTCTTCCAGCTCCTGCGGCGTCCGCACGGCGATGAGGCGCAGGCCGGGATAGTCGAGGGGGTCCTCGAAGGTGAAATGCTCGCGGCAGAAGGCCTGGAAGAGGTCGGAGAGGCCATACTCCAGCTCTTGCAGGAAGTCCGGCGTGGCCTCGGCCGCGTCGGTGAGGTAGAAAACGGTCTGCGCCTCCATGCGGGACCCCCGGTCAAGCGAACGCAAAAAAAGGGCCCACGCCCCAGGGTGTGGGGACGCGGGCCTTTTCGACAGGCGTCATCGCGGTTACTCCGCGACGATGGCCTCCATGGGGCAGGCGCCGGCGCAGGTGCCGCAGCTGACGCACTTCTCGGCGTCGATGACGTAGGTGGGGTCGCCGGCGGAGATGGCGCCGACGGGGCACTCACCCGCGCAGGTGCCGCAAGCGACGCACTTATCGGTGATTTTGTAAGCCATGATCGTATTCCTCGTTAGGTCTCCGCCAGGCACCATGCCCGCTTCGACTGCCATTACTGTAGCACAACGCCCCCGGCTTTGGCGAGACTAAAGACGGCCTCGGCTCATGCCCAGGCGGGGCGCTCGGGGAGGGCGGCGGAGAAGGCGTCCACCAGCTCGGCCTCGCGCTCGGGGGCGTAGCGGCCGGCGAGGAAGTCGGGGAAGACCTCGCGGGTGAGGCGCTCCCAGGATTCGCCCTCGCGGCCGGGGAGGATGGGGAAGAAGCGGCACCCGAAGGCGCGGGCGGCGTTGAGGTCGCCGAAGGCGTCGCCCACCATCAGCACGTCGGCGGGCGGGCGCCCCTCGGCGAGGGCCGCGAGCTGCGCGGGCTTGGCGCCGAGCTCCTGCCCGGCCACGAGGTCGACGTGCGCGAGCAGGCCGTGCGCGCCCCAGTCCTGCCGGAGCACACGCTCGGGCGACTGCGACACGATGCCCACGCGGCACCGGGCGTGCAGGGCGGCGAGGGCGGACGGGACGCCGGGGAAGACGTCGAAGACCGCGCCGGAGGCGAGGATGGCGTCGTTGACCGCGTGGCTCCAGGCCAGCAGCGTCTCCAGGAAGGGGGAGGGATGGTCGCGCAGCCACCCGGCCAGGGCGTCGGCGCTGAGGGGCAGTCCGCTCTCCACGAAGGCCCGCAGGTCGGCCGTCGGCACGGGCGGGAAGCCGGCGGCGCGGACGTCGGGGTGGGCGTTGAAGGCCTCGAGGGTGAGGAGGATGGCGTTGAAGCGCGAGATGCCGCGGGTGGCGGAGAAGAGGTTCACGAAGTCGGCGCACGCGCGGTAGGCCGCGGCCTGGGGCTGGAGCCCGAAGGCCTCGATGAACATCGGCTGGAGAAAGCGGTGCTGCTTGGGCGCCATCGTGTCCAGCACGGTGCCGTCGCTGTCGAGGGCGACGCAGGCGCGGGGCGCGGCGGGGCTCATGCGCGGCCCTCGCGCTTGACGGCGTCCCACTCCGCGTCGAGCGCGTCGAGCGAGAGCTTGCCCATCTCGCGGCCGGATTCCTTGACGCGTTGCTCGACGGCCTTGAAGCGGCGGGCGAACTTCTCGGTGGCCGCACGCAGGGCGCTCTCGGCGTCGACGTCGAGGTGGCGGGCGAGGTTGACGAGGGTGAAGAGGGCGTCGCCCAGCTCCTCGGCCACGCCCTCCTTGCGGCCCTCGCGCATGGCGGCGCGGAGCTCGGCGATCTCCTCGTCGAGCTTGGCGTCGGGGCCCTCGGCGCCCTTCCAGTCGAAGCCGACCTTGGCGGCCTTGTGCTGGGTGCGCTGGGCGCGGAGGAGGGCGGGGAGGGCGGCGGGCACGCCGTCGAGGGCGGAGGCCTTGGGGCTCTTGCGCTCGGTCTGCTTGATGCGCTCCCAGTTGCGGAGGGCGGCCTCGGTGTCGCCGGCGGTGGCCTGGCCGAAGACGTGCGGGTGGCGGCGGATGAGCTTGTCGGCGAGGGCGTTGACCACGTCGTCGAAGCCGAAGGCGCCCTGCTCCTCGCGGATGTCGCACTGGAAGAGCACCTGGAGGAGGACGTCGCCGAGCTCCTCGCGGTGGTGGGGCAGGTCGTCGCCGGCCATGGCGTCGAGGAGCTCGTAGCACTCCTCCTGCAGGCAGGGCTCGATGGTCTTCAGGGTCTGGGCGCGGTCCCAGGGGCAGCCGTCGGGGGCGCGCAGGGCCTTGAGCACCCAGCGCAGGCGGGCCATGGGGGAGGGGAAATCGGCGGGGACGTCTCTCATTGCGGTCCTTTCTCAGGCAAGCTTGGCGAAGGCCTCGGCGGCGGCCTGGAGCAGCGTCTTGAGCGTCTGGTAGGCCGAGGCCTCGGGGTTGTCGACGGTGATGCGGCGCTCGGCGGCCAGCGCGGCGAGGCCCGAGGCCTCGAGGGCCTGCGCGGCCTCCTCGGGCGCGGGGCGGCGGCGGGTCTTGGCGTCGCGGGGCAGGGAGACCGAGGCGCGGATGGCGAGGTCCTCCAGGCGGATCTCGGCGACCCACTGGGCCTCGAAGGGGCGGCCCTCGACGCGGACGGTGCGGGTGAGGCAGAGGCGGCCGCCCGGCTCGGCCTTGAGCGCGTCGCCGCCCAGGCCCGCGGCGCGGAGCTTGCCCTCCAGGCGCTTGGCGAAGGCCTCGGATTCCTCGGCGATGTCGCGGCGGAAGGCCAGCAGGCTCTCGATCTTCTCGCGGTTGCGGTCATAGAAACGCAGGGCGTCGGTCAGGTCTTTCATCGGTTCGGCTCCGGTGGTGCGGTCGAGCTCGGCCACCCAATCGGCCAGGGCGGCCCACCAGAAGGGGTCGGCCCCGCGCAGATAGGCGGGCATGAAGCGCCGCAGCTGGTCCAGGAAATCGGGGAAGGATTCCGCCGCGAAGGGCGGCTCGGGCGCGTCGGCGCCCAGGAGGATGGCGGTGTTGAAGCGCTTGCGCGGGTCGGGCGGCGCCTCGGCGCCCTCGGGCAGGGCCCCGACGGCCACCCAAATCAGCGAGCGTTCGGTCTCCACGCGCAGGAGGCCGCCGGGCAGGAGGCGCGCGTCCGTCACGCGGCGCGGCGGCGGCTCCACCGGCACCCCCGAGGCGCGCAGCAGCGCCGAGAGCGCGAGGTCGCCCAGCCCGTGCGCGCCCCGCGTGTCCAAGAAAAAGGCCAACGGCGCCAGCAGCCCGGGAAAGCCCGGCGCCAGCCCGAAGACCGTCCGCCGCGCCGGCTTCCTGCCGAGCAACCGCAGCTCCATCGCCGCCTGATCCAACTTCGCCTGCGTAATCATGCCCCTAGTTTAGCACACTTCCGCCCCAGCCGCCCCACCCCTCTCTCGGCAGGCGGGTACGCCCAGGAAAACCACAAGGGACACAAGGGAGCACAAGGGAAAGGGAAGGAAAGTCCAAACAGAGAGGTGTGGGGCGCTGCCCCACGCCCTGGCAGGGCGAAGTTCGCCCTGCACCCCCGGCACGTCTGCGACGTGCCTGACCAAGCCGCGCCAAGCCGCACGCAGTCGGGCCAATGGGACGGGCGGCGGTTTGCCCGTCGCGCGCTTGCGCGCGTTCCGTTCTCTGTTCTCCGTTTTCCGTTCTCCAGGGGCGCGAAGCGCCCCGTGAAACCCTAAGGGGTTCGAGGCGAAACCCTAAGGGTTTTGGGCCAAACCCTTAAGGGTTTCGGAAAAAGAAGTGGACTTATTTGGAATGCGGGGGTGCGAGGGGAGAAAAAAAGGGCCCCCGGGGAGGGGGCCTTTTGGGGTGGGACGGCGGCGGGGCTCAATCGTCGTCGGAGGCGAGGGCGTCGTCGACAGGCTGGTCGTCCGGGGAGAGGGCGGGCGGCTCGGCGGGGGGCTCGGCCTTGGCGGCGGGGGCGTCGGCGCCGTGGCGGCGCTTGGGGGCCTTCTCGGCCTTGGCGCCGGAGAGGTCGCGGGCCTCGCGGGGGATGTAGGTGCTGGTGGAGTAGCCGTAGCGGGAGGAGTAGTTGCCGAAGCCGCCCCAGCGGCCGAAGTCGACGTTGTTGACGACGACGCCGAGGATCTTGGCGCCGACCTCGGTGAGGCGGCGGGTGGCGAACTGGATGGGCCCGAAGCGGGTCTTGTCGGGGGTCGCCACGAGGAGGACGGAGTCGACGAGGTTGGCCAGGACGATGACGTCGCCGACGAGGCCGAAGGGCGGGGAGTCGATGATGATGTGGTCGTAGTTCTTGCGGGCCCAGGCGAAGAAGTCGGTGATGATGTTGGTGCCCATGAGGACGGAGGGACTGATGGAGCCGGAGGCGCGGGAGTAGACGATCTGGAGGTTGGGGACCTGGGTGTCCTGGGGGAGGGCGTCGAAGAGGGAGGCGTCGTTCTTGGCGAGGGTGTGGGGGAGGGAGGGGAAGGAGTCGGGGGAACGGCCGAAGATGCCGGCCAGGCGGGGGCGGCGCATGTCGAAGTCGACGAGGAGGGTGCGCTGGCCGGACTGGGCGTAGGCGATGGCGAGGTTGGTGGAGGTGCAGGTCTTGCCTTCGCCGGGCTGGGTGGACATGGAGAGGATGGCCTTGGTGAGGCCGTGGTAGCGCGGGGAGTCGAGCAGGTTGCGGAGGCCGGCCATGGACTCGGCGTACTGGGAGAAGGGCGAGTCGTGCATGATGAGGGCCACCTGGTTGCGCTGCTTGCGGCGGAGGTGGGGGAAGACGACGAGGGCCTTGAGGCGGAGGCGCTGCTCGATGTCGGCGACGCCGACGAGCTTGTCTTCCATGTGGTCGAGGAGGAGGACGAAGAG
>DVOR01000008.1 GCA_018713405.1 Candidatus Spyradenecus faecavium
CGTAATCCTTGCCCAGGAGCGCCTGAAGGCGGGCGGGATAGGCCTGCGCGGCGCGGTCGGCCAAGCCTGTGCCGTAGGTGATGGAGTCTCCGATGCAGGCCACGCGGGTGACCGCCTGGGCGATGAGCGGCGCAAACAACGCCACGACGAGCAAAACAAGCGTTTTCATGGTTGCGGTGTTCCTTTCCCAAGTGGACGATGTGACGCGCCGACCGGCGTGCGGCATCAGAAAAATCGCTTGCGGGAGAAGAAGACCACGGTGACGATCACCAGCACGACCGCCAGGCCGACGACGATGAAGAAGCCGGCCGGGTTGCCGTTGCGCACGAAGGGCAGCCACGAGTTCATGCCGAAGATGGAGGCCAACAGCATGGGCACCGTGAGCACGATCGTCATGGAGGTGAGGAATTTCATGACGTTGTTCAGGTTGTTGCTGATGATCGAGGCGAAGGCGTCGAGCGTGCCCGTCAAGATGTTGCTGTGGATGGAGGCCATCTCCAGGGCCTGCTGGTACTCGACGCGCACGTCCTCGAGCACGTCCAGGTCGTCCTCGTCGATGTCCAGCTGGCGGGTGGTGCGGATGCGCGACAGGAGAATGTCGTCGGCCTTCAGCGAGGTGGTGAAGTAGACCAGCGACTTCTCGATGTTGAGCAGGCGCATCAGGCCTTCGTTCGAGATGGATTCGTGCAGCTCCTGTTCCACCAGGTCCGCGCGCTGGCGGATGTCGCGCAGGTAGCGCAGGTAGAGAATGGCCGCGTGCCAGAGCAGGTGGAAGGTGAAGCGGAACTTCTGTTCCGGCGGGCACACGCGACGGATTTGGTCGAGGAAGGAGGCCGCGATCGGCGTGGGTCGGTTGCAGACGGTGATGACGGCGTTGGAGGTGTGCACCACGCCCAGCGGCAGCGTGTTGAAGGGGTGCAGGTTCTCGTTCGGCTCGTGGTAGGGCACATGGACGACGATGAGCACCGTGCCGTCGTCGTCCACGTCCAAACGCGGCCGCTCGTCGCGGTCCAGCGGGTCGGAGAGGAACTCGCGCGAGACGCCCGTAAGGGTCTGCACGCGCAGGATCTCCTCGGAGGAGGGGTCGGCCAGGTTGATCCAGCAGGGACCGTCCGGCGTGACCACCTCGCGGAGGCTGCCGTCCACCCACTGATAAATCGTCAGCATGTCTTTGTCCCTCCCTTCTCGGCGTAGCGGCGCAGGAGCGCGCGCTCGTAACCCTTCTGCTTGTGCGTGGCGATGAAGGAATAGCCACGGAAGACCCACAGCTTGCGGAGCCGCAGCATCCCCAGGAAAATCCGCGCGCGGCTCTCCGGGAAGCCATTCGGCCCGTCAAGGAAACCATCGTTGCCGTCGTGGTAATGGCGGTAATAGTGCTTGTAGACCGAGGAGAGGTCCGAGACCCAGAGCAGCCGCTTCACCCAGCGCGGGAACCAGCGCCGGATGAAGACGCCGGACTGGAAGTCCACCAACGCCGGCCTGTCCCCGGGGAGCACCATCACGTTCTTCGCGTTGCGCGTGTCCAGGTGCGCCACGCCGCGCCGGTGCATCGCGCACACCAGCCGCTCCAGCTGGAAGAAGAAGGAGGTCGGCAACAGCCCCAGACCCTGCTTGCCTCCCCACTGGTTGCGGTCGCCCAGCGAGATTCCCTCCAGGAACGCCATGCCGAAGGCGTACGCGTCCACGCGGAAAACCTTCTGAGGCACGCCCTCCAAGCCCTCCAACGCCTTGAGCAGACGGTACTCATGGCCGATCATCCACCGCCCCCACGTCCAGCGAATCCACCACGGGCTCTTGCGGAAATCCTTGATGACGAAGGCGCCTTCAGGCGTCTCCACGCGCCAGACGCGCGCGTTGCCCGCGCGCCCCTTGCTCAGGCAGACCGCCCCGCCCGATTCCCAACTCGCTCTTGTGATGCCAAACGCCATCTTTTCTGCTCCGGTTTCCTTCATTGTACCACATCCCCACCCTGCCCTGCAGACGCAAAAACGTTCCGGTCGGGGAGGTCGGGGCTTGTCGGCCAGCGCGGCTCAGAGAGTGGCGATGGGGACGGGGTCGCCGCCGGAGAGGCGGGAGGCCTCGGCGGCGAAGGCCATCGCGTGGGCCTGGATGCTCTCGTGGAAGCGGGCGGGGTAGTGGCTCGGCGGAAGGGTGCGGAGCGTCCACACCCAGTCGTGGAGCAGGCCGCCGTTGCCGAGGACGTATCCGGCCTCGTGGGTGGCGCCGCCGGCCTCGAGCGCGGCGTCCCAGCGGGTGTGCGAGCGGTCGGAGAAGCGGTAGACGTCGAGCGTGCGGGCGTCGCCGACGATCTCGCCGTTGGTCAGGAAGATGTGGGTGCGGCGGTCGCGGCCCCAGGTGTAGCTCTCCATGCAATGCTGGGCGGTCACGCCGCCCTCGAAGAGCAGGGTCACGATCTGGTGGTCGACGGCGTCATTGCCGCCGGCGTAGACGCACCGCCCATAGGGACCGTCGCGCAACTCGGCCTCGATGCCGGCGGGCGTGGCGTCGTGCAGGGCGTAGCGCAGGTCGTGTCCCTCGCGCAGGAGCTTGACGGCGGAATAGGGGCAGGCGCGCTCGACGGCGGCGGGGCAGTCGACGCAACGCGCCGCGGCGCCGGTCGGCGCGCACGCGGGGCGGAAGTGGCTGAGGCCGCCGAAGGACTGCGCGGAGACGCAGCGCTTGCCGACCCACCACGCGAAGAGGTCGAAGTCGTGGCTGCACTTCTGCACGATCATCGGCGTGGTCTTGGCGGTGTGGCCGAAGGGCCCCCGGCAGAAGGCGTGCGCGGCCTTGCGGTAGCCCACCGGCTCCAGGTGGCGGATGCTCACCAGACGCCCCAGCGTGCCGCCTTGGATGAGCGCGGCGATCTTCCCGTAGTAGGGCGTGAAGCGCAGGATGTGCCCCACCTGCACCAGGCGGCCGCTCTCGCGCACCGCCGCGTCGAGCCCCACGCACTCCTCCCACGTCGCGCCGACGGGCTTCTCGAGGAGGAGGTGGAGCCGCCGGGCGAGCGCCGCCTGCGCCGCAGGGAAATGGAGGCGGTCGGGCAGGGCCACGATGGCGGCCTCCAGCCCCGGCGCGTCGAGCGCCTGCCGCCAATCCGCGAAGACGGCCTCGGGCGGCAGGCCCAACTTCTCCGCCCACCGCGCGCGCAACGCGGGGTCCGGCTCGGCGATGGCCGCCACGCGCAGGTCGCCGGGGTGCTCCAGCGCCCACTGCGCGTAGACCCCGCCGCGATAGCCCATCCCGAGGACGGCGACGGCAAAGGGCTCGCGGTGGCGCACGGAGTACTCGCACCCGCAGTAGATCTGCCGGTAGAGCCCCAGCGCCGCCGCACGGCGGTTGGAATCCTGAAAGCCGTTTTGCTTCTTGAAGTCGTAGGGCACGAAGGCGTCGCCGCCCACCTCCCGCCCGATGGCGTGGAGCAGCGCGCTGCGCTTGTGCGGCGAGACGGTGAGGCTGGTGGTGAAGGCGTCGCACCCCAGCTCCCGCATCCGGGCGGCGGCGCGCGCCAGCGAGAAGCGGAAGCACCGCGCGCAGCGCGCCCCACCCTCCTTGCACTCCTCGAAGCCCTCCGCCACGGCCTCCTGCCAGGCGGTGTGGTCGGGCGCGTCCTCCACCAAGCGGATGCCCTCGGCCCGGGCCAATGCCTCGGCCGCGGCCTTGCGGCGGAGGTACTCCTCGTGCGGGTAGATGTTGGGGTTGAAGAAGAAGAGCGTGGGCTCCCAGCCGTCCTCCTTCAGCACACGCACGCAATGCGACGCGCAGACGCCGCAACACGTGTGCAACAGGATCTTGCCCTTCATTCGGAAAGGCCCGGGCGGACGGCCCGCGTCACAGCCGCTTGGCCGCGTCAAGCTCGAGCTCGAAGAGGAGGTCGTCGCGGCAGACGTCGGCGATGATCTCCTGGGCGAAGGTCGCCGGCAGGCCATGCTCGGCGAGCCACTTCTGCCAGATGGGGCGATACTCGGGACGCTTGATGTAGGCGATGGCGCGGGTGGTGTGGCCGAGGTCCATCTGCCGCGTCCCGAGGATGGCCTGGACGACGTCCATCGTCAGGGCGATCTGCTTCTCGGGGTCGCCGACGTGGGCCGTCTCGCCGCCGTAGGCGATGCTCGCCGTGCCGGAGATGAAGACGATGCGCCCCTCGGGGGTGACGACCTCCGCCGCGCGGCTGAAGCTGCTCCGGTAGTCCAGCGCCGAGCACTGAAGCGGGGAGTCGAGCATGGCGCGGGTGACGGAGGAGCCGAGCTTCGGGCGCATGGCGATGGCGGCCGTGATGATGGCCGAGCCGGTCATGTTGGCGCTGCCGATGCCCGTGCTGGCGGGGACGAAGCCGCCGAAGATGCCCCGGCTCTCGAAGAAGGCGTCGCGCACCCGGTTCAGCTCGTCGTACCACTCCAGCAGCTTGTCCATGTAGAGCCACGTGCGCACGACGTCGTGGAAGGTGAAGCCCTGCTTCTTCAGGATGGACTCGATGTTCTCGAAGGCCGAGGCCGCCTGGTCGGCGCGCGGGGCCGTGGGGTCGCTCGGCCCCACGCCCGCCAGCATCACGAACTCCGCCTGGTTGTCCTCGAAGCGGGAGCCGACGAGCTGTCCCTCGTGGAAGATGGGCTCGACGGTGCCCTTGGAGACGAAGAGACGCTGCGCCACGGCGGGGAACCCCGCGGCGTTGGGGTTGCACAGCCAAAGGGCCGGGACCTCGCCCGTCTGCGCGGTGGCGAGGGCCTCGGGCGTGCCCCACCCGCACCGGGCAATCTCGATGCCACGCCCGGGGGCTTCAAGCGTGGGCCAGAGGGTTCCGTTGAGGTTTGTCAGCATGGCGAGGCGTCCTTTTCGTCAGAGGGAGAGGATGTACAGCTCCAGGTCCTTGAGCTCCTGCTCGGTGAGGTCCGTGGTGATGCCGTGCTGGTCGGCTTTGTTCCAGTCCTTGAGCACGGCGAGCATGGAGGCGGCGCGGCCGTCGTAGAGGTAAGGGGCGGTGCGCCACACCTCGTTGAGCGTCGGCACGTCGAAGGTTTGGCCCAGCTCCTCGCCCGTACCCAGGCCGAGGTCGTAGACCTTGGACTTCGAGCCGTCCTCGGGGTCGACCGCGGCGGTGAAGTAGTGGTCGGGCATGTGGCAGCTGGCGCAGTCGGCCTTGTTGGGGTCCATGAAGATAGCCTTGCCGCGCGCGATGGCCTCGGCGTTCTCCTCGCGGGCGTAGGGCGAGACGACGGGCTTCATGGACATCACGTAGGCGTCGACGCACTTGGCGTCCTCCTCCACGGCGTCATAGAACTGGATGTGGTGGAAGCCCGCGCGGTTGCAGTGGAACATATCCTTGCGGATGCCGGTGATCATCGTGGGCGGCGTCCAGCGGGAGAGGAAGAGGCTCTTGGTCTGCTTGGGGTTGCCGATGCCGTCGTTCATGAGGTCCCAGTTGAGGCCGTCAATGCGGCCATCGGGGTGGCAGCTGGCGCAGCTCTGCCACAGCTGGAAGCACTTGGTGCCGTCGTTGAAGAGCATCTCGCCGCGCAGGACGGGGTCCTTCGAGAGGTCGATCAGCTCCCCGTTCAGGGCGATGGTCGTGGGCTTGACGACGCGGTCGGTGAAGGGGATCTCCACCAGCGCGTCGGCGAAGTAGCACACCACATAGGCCTTGTCGTTGGTGGCGACGATGCCGCGCGGGCCGTCGGGCGTCACCGAGACGCGGAAGCGGATGCCGGAGAGGAAGGAGAGGTCGTTGTGCACGTCGGCGGCGGAGAGCGACACCTCGGTCACCTTGATGCCGGCGGCGACCTTGTCCAGACGCTCGTGCATCTTGACGCGGTCGATGACGTTCACGTCGCGCGAGCCCGCGTGGGCCACCAGCAGCCACTTGCCGTCGGGGGAGACGCTGACGCCCCAGGGGTTGGCCGCGCCCAGGTCCACGTCGTCGAGCAGCACGGTGTTCACGTACTTGCCCGTCTCGCCGTTGAAGACGGAGAGCGCCGCGGTGTTCATCCAGCCGCGCTCGAGCTGGGTGGTGGGGAGCTGGTAGCGCGCCTGCGTGTGCGTGAGGTAGATGTACTTGCCGTCGGGCGAGGCCGTGACGGCGCGCACGCCCGTCGAGCCGTCGGGCAGGTGGATGTTGTCGATTACCTTGAAGGTCTCGGTGTCCACCACCGTCACCTTCGCGGCCACGTAGCCCACCGGCTCGGCCGCGTCGGTCGGGAGCAGGTTGATGACGAAGAGGAGCTTGCCGTCCTTGCCCAGCGCGCAGCCGTTCGCCTCGCGCAACGCCGGCGCCGTCGCCAACAGCTTCAGCGTCTTGGCGTCGTACTTCTGCACGTTGTTGTCGAAGCGGTTGCAGACGTAGACGTACTTGCCGTCGGGCGAGACGGTCGGCGTCATCGGGCAGTTGCCCGTCACCACGAACTTGCCCGCCTTGTTGTAGAGGCGGCCCGCGTTGCCGTTGTCCGCGGTGTAGAAAAGGTCGGAGCCGTCGGGAGACATCGTCGCGCCCGTCACCGGCAGGTTGGGGTGATCCCCCAGGCCGAACGTCCACCACGGCGCCGTGCTCGCCTCGTACGTCTCCAACTCCTTGCCGGAGAAATCGCGAATCGAGACCTTGCCGGCCCCTTTCTCGCCGATGATCAGTGCCTTCCCGTCAGGGGTCAACGAAATCGTCTCAGGCAACAGATACTCCGCTTGGAGCCACGAGGCCATCCCAAGCACGCAGGCAATCGTCAGCAAACGCTTCATCGCGAATCCTCCAAAGGGTTTCATATCGCTAGTCTAGCACAAGTCCCCCGCGTAACTCAACACCCTTTCCCACTCTTCTCCGGCGGATACGCCTGTATCCACCCTGGGCCGCTTCCCCAAACCCTAAAGGGTCCGAGGCGAAACCCTAAGGGGTTCGACCCAAAACCCTAAGGGTTTCGAGGCAAACCCTTAAGGGTTTCGGAAATGCATAAGGACTTATTTGGGATCGCCCCTTGGGCGGGGTCGATTCCGCCGCTTGGCAGGCGTGGCGGATTCGCCGAGCGGGTGCGTCCTGATTGCGGGGTGGCAAAAGGGCGGGGGCAAGACGCGTGGCGCGATTTGGTATAATGTGGGCGAACTTTTTGGAGGAACCGTCATGGCTCTTGTGATGATGTTGGCGAACGGCTTCGAGGAGATCGAGGCGCTGGGGACGTTGGATCTGTTGCGGCGCGCGGGCGTGGAGGTCTCGACCTGCACGCTGAACACCACGCCGTTGACGCTGGGCGCGCACGGCATCGCCGTGGAGGCCGAGCTCTGCCTGACGGAGCTGGACAGCACGCGGTTCGACGGCGTGATCCTGCCCGGCGGGATGGGCGGCTCGCAAGCCCTCGCGGCCACGCAGGGCGTGCTGGAGCTGATCAAGGAGTATGACGCCGCGGGCAAGCTCGTCTGCGCCATCTGCGCGGCGCCGGCCCTGGTGCTGACGGCCGCCGGCATCCTGCCCGGCCGCCCCGCCACGTGCTACCCCGCGCCGGACTTCACGGCGGCCCTGGGCGACGGCTATCGCCGCGAGAAGGCGGTCGTCGACGGCAACCTCATCACGGCGGAGGGGCCGGGCCGCTTCAAGGACTTCGCCCGCGCCATCATCGTGCGCGTGCAGGGCGAGGAGGCCGCGCGGCAGACCTTCGCCGACGCGCTCCTGGAGGATTGACCGCCCCCGTGCCCGGGCTCGCACAAAGCCTCGGCGCGG
Organism: Candidatus Spyradenecus faecavium; assembly: GCA_018713405.1. Taxonomy (GTDB): domain Bacteria; phylum Verrucomicrobiota; class Kiritimatiellia; order RFP12; family DVOR01; genus Spyradenecus; species Spyradenecus faecavium. The sequence goes on from DVOR01000008.1 coordinate 7,697, forward strand.
CGCAGGCCCAGCGCCAGACGCAGGAGACGACCCTCTCCATGCAGGCGCGTCAGCGTCTGCGCCTCCTGCCCCTGCCCCTGCCGGAACTCCGCGCGGAGCTGCGACGCCAGGCGGAGCAGAACCCTTTTCTCGACTATCAGGAGCCGCTCGTCGGCGCGGTGTCGCTGGACGCCGTCGCGGAGCGTGATGCCGCGGTCGCGGACGAGACGGAGGACCTCGATTACCTCAACGCCTCGCTCGAGGGCTTCGGCGACCAGGCCGACCCCGAGGCCTTGGCCGAGGCCACGCGGCGGCACGACTGGCTGATCGCGACGCAGACCGAGCCCGAGACACTCTACCGCCACCTGGAGCGGCAGGTCCTCCGTCAGATGGCCGAGGGCCCGCGCCGTGACCTGACGTTGCTGGTGTGCGACGCGCTCGACGCCGACGGCTACCTGCGCGAGGACGCCCACGCCCTGCTCGCCGATTGGTGGCAGGCCAACGGCGGCCAGCCGCCCGTGGCCTTCACGGAGGCCGACGCGGAGGCCGCCGTCAAGACCGTGCAGGGGCTGGACCCCGTGGGCGTGGGGGCGCGCTCGTTGGCCGAATGCCTGGCGTTGCAGACCCGCGCCGACCCACGCGACCTCCCCGACCGCGCGCTCTACCTGCGCCTGTGCGACCGCTTGGGCAGCCTGCTCACGGAGTCGCGCGAGCGTCTGGCCCGCGACCTGCGGTGCACGCCCGAGGAGCTGGTCGGGGCCTTGGCCTACCTGCGCACGCTCAACCCCTTCCCCGGGCGCGCCTTCGCGCCGCGAGAGCCCCTCGAGAGCCCCGAGATCGTGGCCCTGCGCGGGCCGGACGGACGGTGGCGGGCGGTCTGCGACGAACGCCGCTTTCCCCTCTTCCGCGTGGACGAGGCCGCCATCGAGGCCGCCCGTGCCGCGGCGCGCACGCGCGACGAGCGTGCCTGCGTCACCGACCTGGCCGAGCGCGCGCGGTCGGAGGCCGAGGCCTACCGGGAGCGCAACGACACCCTCCGCCGCGTGGCGCAGGCGGCCTTCGACCGGCAGGGCGCCTTCCTGGACAGCGGCGGTGACCCGGCCACGCTGCGCCCGCTCCTGCAGAAGGAGGTCGCCGAGGCCGTGGGCTACGACAAGAGCATCGTCTCGCGTGTGGTGCGCGACAAGGCCGTGCGCGTGGCGACCAGCCGCAGGCTCCTGCCGTTGGCCGGCTTCTTCACGCACGCCGTGGCAAGCGAGGGCGAGGAGGCCGTCTCCGACCAGCAGGCCAAGGGCGCGCTGAAGGCGCTCGTCGCGGCTGAGGACCCCGCGCATCCCCTTTCCGACCAAGCCCTCGCCGAGGCGCTCGCCGCGCAGGGCATCGCCGTGGCTAGGCGCACGGTGGCGAAGTATCGTGAACAACTGGGCATCGCCTCGACGCGCGAGCGGCGGCGGGCGGCCCCGAAAGGAACCGGACCATGAAACCGATGTTGCTGATTTGGCTGACCTACCGTGGCGTCTCCGACTTCATCGCCACGCGCGAGCAAGTGGCGCGCTGGGCGGAGCAGGTGCCCGAGCTGGACGTCGTCTTCGCCGAGACGCAGGAAGACTTCGTGCGGAACCTCTCCAAGGCCACCTTCGTGATGACCTTCACCTTCTCGGAGGCGTGGCTGCCGCTGACCTACCGCCTGAAGTGGATGGCCACGCCCGCGGCGGGACGCGAGCTGTTGGGCGCGCGTATCCCAGGCCGCATCCGCCTGACGCACGGTACCTTCCATGGAGAGCTGATGGCCGAGAGCGCGGTGGGGATGCTCCTGGCCGTGCGGCGCGGGCTCCTGCCCGGGCTGGGGCTGTGCGGCCCCGGCGAGGCCTGGCCCATCCACGTGCCCGGGCGGTGCGCGGTGGCCGGCAGCCGCGCCGTCGTGCTGGGCTACGGCCACATCGGCAAGGCCATCGGTGCGAAGCTCTCGGCCCTCGGCGTGCACGTCGACGGCGTGACCCACGCGAACCTCGGCGACCTCGACGCCCTCCTGGCCCGGGCCGACGCCCTCTTCCTGGCCCTGCCCGCCACGCCCGAGACCGACGACATCCTCGACGCCCGCCGCCTGGCCCTCCTGCCGCGCCACGCCGTGGTCTGCAACGTCGGCCGCGGCAACGCAATCGACGAGGGTGCGCTCTGCGCCGCGCTCGAGTCCGGCGCCCTCCACGCCGCCTTCCTCGACGTCTTCAAGGAAGAGCCCTACCCTGAGGACGGCCCGTTGCGCCGCGCCCCGCGGTGCTTCCTGCTGCCGCACGCCTCCGCCTTCGCGCCGGACTACCTGGACCGCGCCTTCGCCGAGTGGCTGGACCTCTACCGCCGTGACTTCGCCCAGTGAGAACAGCCCGCAGGCCTCGCCCCTGCTGAAGAGCCAGGCACTCTGCCTGAGCGTCCGCCCCTTCTCCAAGACGTCGCAGATGGTCACGTGGCTGACGCTCGACCACGGGCGCGTCACCACCCCCGTCAAGGGTGCCCAGCGCCCCAAGAGCGCCTTCATCGGCCGCTACGACGTGGGCTACACCTGCGAGCTGGTCTTCTACGCCCGCGAGCGGGAGGGTGTGCACCATATCCGCGAGTGCACGCCCCTCCGCCTGCGCGAGGGGTTGCGCGGCTCGTGGCGCGCCGCCGAGGCCGCGGCCTACGCCTGCGACCTGACGATGCGCACGGCCCAGCCCGGCATGGCCAACCCGGCCCTCTTCCGTGCCCTGGGCGACCTGCTCGACACCCTGCCCGCCTGCGCCCCGCACGAGGCCACGCTCGCCCTGCTCTGGTTCGAATCCACCCTCCTGCACGCGGTCGGCCTGGGGCCCGACTTCGCGCCCTGCCCGCAATGCGCCCCCACGCCGCGGCGCCTCTTCTCGGTGGAGGAAGGCCGCTTCCTCTGCGAGCACCGCCCCTCGCGCCTGCGCACGCCCCCCACCCTGACGCTGCACGACGACGTCCCGGCCCTCTACCGGCGCTTCCTCGGCGAGCCCCTCGCGAAGACCCTGCTCGAGGCCCGCGCCGCCGACCGCCGCGACGACCTTGGCCGCCCCGAGCCCTTCCCCGGCATCTTCGGCCTGCGCCGCTTCCTCGGCGTCTTCCTCTCGGCCCACCTCGACCTCCCCCCCGGCCCTCGCCGCACCGCCCTCGACCTCCTCATCGGCTGAGGCCGCCGAGCCGGAAGAATGTAACTGTGACGGGCAGAAAAAAGCCCCACGAACCGATGGTTCGTGGGGCGGAAAGCTGGAGCCAACTGACGGAATCGGACCGACGACCTGCGCATTACGAATGCGCTGCTCTACCTAGCTGAGCTAAGTTGGCTAAAACGTGGCGTATTGTAGCAAACCGGCGAGGGCATTGCAAGCCTTTTCATCGCGTCCAGACGCAGGTGTCGGTGGCCTTGCCGTCGGGGGTGCGGAGGGTGACGGCGTTGTCGCCGGGGCGGAGGGGGACGTCGCGCCAGGTGAGGACGCGGTGGGCGTCGGGCTGGGCGACGCCGCAGGATTCGCCGTTGACGAGGAGCTCGGCGGGGCCGACGTTGGAGAAGGCGCGGACGAAGACCTTGTCGGCCTGGCGTTTGGCGAAGCGTTTCTCGCAGAGGTGGAGGACGGGGACGTCGTCGCGCCAGTTGGCCTTGTAGAAGTAGTAGGCGTCCTTGAAGGTCTTGCGGTCGTGGGTCACGAGGCCCTTGTCGTTGATGCCGTCGCGGTCGCCTTCGGTGCGGTGGCTGGCGGCGAAGTCGAAGAGATTCCAGATGAAGGTGCCCCAGAGGTAGGGCCGCTTGTCGAGCTCGGTCCAGTTGAGGATGTGGTATTCGGTCTGCCAGGCCTCGGGGTGGAACTTGCCGGGGGCGTTGGGCTTGCGGATGCGCTCCTCGTGGTGGTCGATGGAGGCGCCGGCGCCGTATTCGCTGATGGCGATGCGGAGCTTGGGGTGCTTTTTGCGGGTCTGGTCGAGGAAGGCGCCGAGGTTCTTGGGCATGCCGCCGTACCAGCCGTCGTAACGGTTCCAGGCGATGAGGTCGGTGACGAAGGTGAGGCCGGCGTCGTTGCCGAGGTTGCTGGCGCCGACGGTGGGGCGGGTGGGGTCTTCGGCCTTGGCGAGGGCGTTGAGCTCCTTGAGGAAGGGGACGGGGTTGGGGGCCATGCGGAGCTCGTTGAAGAGGCCCCAGACGATGATGGAGGGGTGGTTCTGGTGCTGGCGGATCATCTCGACGAGCTGTTGGCGGGCGTTCTCGTGGAGGCGGTCGGAGGGGATGTAGCCTTCGTCGTCGTAGCCGCCGGGGCCGACGAAGGGAATCTCGGCCCAGACGAGCAGGCCCGCGCGGTCGCAGGCGTCGTACATCTCCTCGGCCTGGGGATAGTGCGCCAGGCGGACGGCGTTGGCGCCCATGTCGCGCATGATCTCGACGTCGCGCAGGTGGTCGGCCTCGGTGAGGGCGGAGAGCTTGCCTTCCCACTCTTGGTGGCGGCAGACGCCGCGCACCTGGATGTGGCGGCCGTTGAGGAAGAGACCCTGATTGGGGTCGACGCGGACCTCGCGCACGCCGAAGGTCTCGGTGACGCTGTCCTTGCCGACGCGGACGGTAAGGGTGTAGAGGAAGGGGTCGGCCACGCCGTCCCAGCGATGGGGGTCGGCGAGGGTGACGGGGACGCGCGCGGCGTCGACGCCCTGCGCGGTGAAGGTCTTCCCGGCGACCTCGACGGAGACGGTCTGCGGTTGGCCGGTGGAGTTGGCGAGGGCGACGTCGACGGTCAGCTTGGCCTCGGCGTCGGTGAGGCTCTCCTGGCGGATGCGCACGCCGGAGGAGCCGTTGTCCAGCGGGCTCACGCACACGGGGTCGGCCACGATGAGCTCCACGCCGCGGTAGAGGCCGCCGAAGATGTTGAAGTCGCCGGTCAGGGGGATGATGTCGGAGGTCTCGGCGTTGGAGACGCGCACGCGGAGCTCGGCGGACTTGCCCACGGGCGGGAGGTGCGGCGTCAGCTCATGGCAGAAGGCGGTGTAGGCGCCGCGGTGCTGGCCGAGCCAGACGTTGTTGAACTGGACGTCGGCGATGACCGACGCGCCCTTGAAGCGGAGGAAGACGCGCTTGCCCTTCCACTCGGGGCGCGTCTTGAGCTGGGTCTTGTAGATGCCCAGCGTGCGGGTGTAGGGGTGGGCGCTTTCGGCGTCGGCGGTGTTCCAGGTGTGCGGCAGGGAAACAGCCTTCCAGTTGTCCTTCTCGAAGGCGTGGCCGTAGCGGAACTTCCATCCCTCGTTCAGGGGGATGATTTCGCGGGCCTGGACGGCGGCGCAGAGGCAGAGGGCGAGCAGGGCGAGGAACCTTCTCATGGGGGCAGGGGCCTTTGGTTGGGGTGGAGGGCGTATTGTTCCTCTACGATAAAGGAAAAGCGGGGGCGATGCAAGTGCGCAAACGGACTTGTCGGGCGGGGGGGACAAAAAAGCGCACCCCGGGGTGTCCCGGGGCGCGCCTTGGCAGGGGCCGTGGCTCAGCGGATGCCGGAGCCGGCGCGGAAGAGGCGGAGCTCGGTCCAGACGCCGGTGTCGGAGGCGGAGGCGCCGACCTCGCCGGTGAGGGTGAAGCGGAGCTGCTTGGCGCCGACGGGGATGTCGACGTCGATGAGCTGCTTCACGTCCTGCGGCTTCATGCCGACGCGGGAGAAGATCTCCTTGCCGTCGGCGAGGATGCGGAAGGTGACGGTGCCGGTGTTGGCGTTGCCGCTCTCCATGCCGGCGTGGCCCTTGATCTTGTCCCAGGTGCCGTCGAGGTCAAGGGTCCAGTCGGCGCCGACGGTGTCCTTGCGGCAGGCCTCGTAGTCGACGCCGTCGACGGTGAGGGTCTCGGTGCCGATGTCCTCGGTCTCGTCGGGGAGGGGCTCGGCGTCGAGGTCCTGGAGGACGTCGATCTCTGCGGCGGAGCCGAAGTGGGAGCCGTTCTGGGCGGAGGTGAAGGAGATGCGGAGGTAGCGGGCCCAGGTGGCGTCGAACGTGATGGCACGGGACTCGACCTTGGTGAACTTCTCGAACTCACCCTCGGCGACGGTCTTGAACTGGCCGGGGAAGCGGGCGGCCTCGATCTTGTAGCCCTTGATGACGCCGTTGCCGAGGTTGGCGCGCGGCAGGTAGGTGACGGTGTTGACGGGGTAGAGGCCGTTCATGTCCACGTCGATGACGTAGGGGAAGGTGGTGGGCTG
>DVOR01000009.1 GCA_018713405.1 Candidatus Spyradenecus faecavium
GGTTGGCCGCTTGCGGGGTGGGGGGACATTTGCTACAATACAGGCCCGTTTATGGCACATCGCCGTAAGAGCGAAAAGAAGGCAGGTTCTATGCAGCGTTCGGACATCAAGAAGGTGCTCATCATCGGGTCGGGGCCCATCGTCATCGGGCAGGCGTGTGAGTTTGACTATTCCGGGACGCAGGCGTGCAAGGCCCTGCGCGCGTTGGGCTACAAAATCGTCCTGGTGAACTCCAACCCCGCCACCATCATGACCGACCCGACGATGGCGGATTCCACCTACATCGAGCCGCTGAACCTGGACCGCCTGGAGCAGATCATCGCCAAGGAGCGCCCGGACGCCATCCTGCCGAACCTCGGCGGGCAGACGGGCCTGAACATGTCCTCCGCGCTGGCCAAGGCGGGCATCCTGGACAAGTATGGCGTGATGGTGATCGGCGTGAACCTGGACGCCATCGAGCGCGGCGAGGACCGCGACATCTTCAAGCACACGATGGAGCAGCTCGGCATCGAGACCCCCCGCTCGGGCATCGCCAACAGCGTGGCCGAGGCGGAGCAGATCATCGCCGAGATCGGCTATCCCGTCGTCATCCGCCCGGCCTACACCATGGGCGGCGCGGGCGGCGGCTTCGCCTACAACATCGAGGAGCTCGACGCCGTGGCGCGCAAGGGCCTCGACCTCTCCATGACCCACCAGATCCTGGTGGAGGAGTCCATCAAGGGCTGGGAGGAGCTCGAGATCGAGGTTGTGCGCGACGCCAAGAACCAGATGGTCTGCGTCTGCACCATCGAGAACATCGACCCCGTGGGCGTGCACACCGGCGACTCCTTCTGCGCCGCGCCGATGCTCACCATCGCCCCCGAGCTGATCGACCGCCTCACCAAGATGGCCTTCAAGATCGTCGAGGCCATCGGCGTCATCGGCGGCACGAACGTCCAGTTCGCGCACGACCCCAAGACGGGCCGCGTCGTCATCATCGAGATCAACCCCCGCACCTCGCGTTCCTCCGCGCTCGCCTCCAAGGCCACGGGCTTCCCCATCGCCTTGGTCTCCGCCAAGCTCGCCGCCGGCATGACGCTGGACGAGCTGCCCTACTGGCGCGACGGCTCGCTCGAGAAGTACACCCCCTCGGGCGATTACGTGGTGCTGAAGTTCGCCCGCTGGGCCTTCGAGAAGTTCCGCGCCGTCGAGGACAAGCTCGGCACGCAGATGAAGGCCGTCGGCGAGGTGATGAGCATCGGCAAGAACTACAAGGAGGCCCTGCAGAAGGCCATCCGCGGCCTGGAGAAGGGCCGTTACGGCCTGGGCTGGGTGGGCTTCGAGAAGCTCTCCCTCAAGGAGCTCCTGGAGCGCCTGCGCACGCCCAGCAGCGAGACCCACTTCCTGATGTACGAGGCCCTGCGCAAGGGCGCCACCGACGAGCAGATCTTCGACGCCTGCTCCGTGAAGGCCTACTTCGTCCAGCAGATGCGCGAGCTCGTCCAGCTCGAGGAGAAGATCCTGGAGTACAAGGGCTCGCTCCCGCCGGACGACCTGCTGGTGCAGGCCAAGAAGGACGGCTTCGCCGACCGCTACCTCGCCAAGCTCCTGGGCATCCGCGAGAAGGCCATCCGCGAGCGCCGCGAGGCCCTCGGTTGCGTGGAAGGCTGGCACGCGGTGCCCGTCAGCGGCGTGAAGGACCGTGAGTACTACTACTCCACCTACAACGCGCCCGACGAGCTGAAGCTGGACCACAACCCCAAGAAGGTCATGATCCTCGGCGGCGGCCCCAACCGCATCGGCCAGGGCATCGAGTTCGACTACTGCTGCTGCCACGCCGCCTTCACCCTCCGCGAGATGGGCTACGAGACGGTCATGGTCAACTGCAACCCCGAGACCGTCTCCACCGACTACGACACCTCCGACCGTCTCTACTTCGAGCCCGTCACCGTCGAGGACGTCCTCCAGATCTACCGCAAGGAGAACCCGCTGGGCATCATCGTCCAGTTCGGCGGCCAGACCCCGCTCAACATCGCCCGCGAGCTCTCCGACGCCGGTTGCCGCATCCTCGGCACCTCCATCGACAGCATCGACGTGGCCGAGGACCGCGACCTCTTCCGCCACATGATGGACAAGCTCGGCATCCCGATGCCCGAGAGCGGCATGGCCTCCAACATCGACGACGCCATCAAGGTGGCCAATTCCATCGGCTACCCGCTGATGATCCGCCCCTCCTTCGTCCTCGGCGGCCGCGGCATGGAGGTTATCTACGACGAGCCCATGCTCCGCGAGTACGTCGCCAAGGCCGTCGGCGTCTCCGAAGACCGCCCGCTCCTCCTCGACCGCTTCCTCCAGCACGCGCTGGAGTGCGAGGCCGATGCCGTGAGCGACGGTGAGCACGTCTTCATCCCCGCCGTCATGGAGCACGTCGAGCTCGCCGGTGTCCACTCCGGCGACTCCGCCTGCATCATCCCCTCGGCCAACATCCCCGAGGACTGCCTGGCGACCATCCGCGACTACACGCAGAAGATCGCCAAGGCCCTCAAGGTCTGCGGCCTGATGAACATGCAGTACGCCATCGAGAACGGCAAGGTCTACGTCCTCGAGGCCAACCCCCGCGCCTCCCGCACCGTCCCGCTGGTCTCCAAGGTCTGCGCCATCCAGATGGCCGCCGCCGCCACCCGCCTCATGCTCGGCGCCGACTTCGACAAGATCGGCCTGCGCCACGGCAAGATCCCCTACTACGGCGCCAAGGAGGCCATCTGCCCCTTCGACAAGTTCCCGGAGGTCGACCCCGTCCTCGGGCCCGAGATGCGCTCCACCGGCGAGGTGCTCGGCCTGGCGCGCGACCCCGCGCTCGCCTTCTGCAAGAGCCAAGAGGCCGCCAACGCACCCCTCCCCGAGAAGGGCGCCGTCCTGGCCTCCCTCTCCGTGAAGAACGACGAGTCCGCCGCCGCCCTCAAGGCCTTCGCCGACCTCGGCTTCAAGCTCTACGCCACCCCCGGCACCAAGCGCTTCCTGGACGCCGCGGGCATCGAGAGCGAGGCCGTCGCGAAGATCGGCAAGGGCCGCCCGAACGTCCTCGACCTCATCGTCAACGAGCAGGTCGACCTCGTCATCAACACGCCCAGCCCGCGCCGCGACGCGTTGGCCGACGGTTCCTCCATCCGCAAGGCGGCCCTGAAGTACCGCGTGCCCTACATGACTACCCTCGCCGCAGCGGAGATGGGCGTCAAGGGCATTGCCGCCCGCCGCGCCGAGGGCGAGGGCCCCGTCGAGTCCATCCAGGAATACCACGCCTCCATCGAATACTGAGGCGTCCTGCAGGACACATCCGGCGCCCCGGGCCTTTCGGCCCGGGGCGTTTCCTTTTTGTCCCAGTCGCTTTCGTGTGTACGCAGGGGTGGGGTGGGCGGGAAAAGGGCAAGCGGGGGTGACGGGGATTTGGTAGACTGTGGGTATCATGAGTCAGTTGACCTATTTGATTGCCTTTTTGGCGTTGATCGCATTGATCGCGGTGGTTCAGGTTGTGGCGCGGCGCATCCATGTGCCGTCGGTGGTGGCGCTGATGGTCACGGGCATCGTCATCGGGCCGAATTGCTTCGACCTCCTGCACCTCATCGCGGAGTGGACGACGCCCGGGATTGTGGCTTCCGGCGACACGACGGCGGCGCTCTACCACGTGGTGGAGGCGCTCGGCTTCCTGGGGCTGGTCTTCCTGATGGCGTTGGCGGGCGTGGAGACGAACCTGCGTCTGCTGGCGAACGAGCGCAAGGCCGTGGCCACGCTCTCCGTCCTTACGTACCTGTTGCCGTCCCTGGCGGGCTTCTTCGTCTACTGGCTCTTCGCGCCGGAGGGGAGCGCGTGGATCATCCCGGCGGTGGTCTATGCCTCGCTCTTCGCCTCGCACGACGTGGGCATCGTCTTTCCCGTGTTGCGCGAACTCGGCCTCATGAGGTCGCGCTTCGGCGTGACGGTGCTTTCGGCCACCATCGTGACGGACATCCTGTCGCTCGTCACGCTGGCCGTCTGCATCCAGCTGCACGCGATGGAGGCGACCGCGACCGGTGGCGGCATGGCGCTGGTGCAGAGCATCTCGTTGCTTGAGCACATCGACACCGCCGCGCTGGGCGCGTGGTTCACGCCGGCCTTCCTGGGCGTGATCGTCCTCTTCCTGGCCGCCGTCATGTTCGTGGTGCCGTTGCTGTGGCGCGTGGTGGAGTGGGTGGTGCCGCAGACGCACGAGACGAAGCCGACCTTCTTCGTCCTCGTGGTGCTGCTGATGGTTCTCTTCGGCGAGATGATCGGCATCAACCTCATCGTGAGCGCCTTCGTCACGGGCATCGCCGTGGCGCGCACGCCGGGCTTCCGCGACCCCAAGGACGGCGTCCACGACAAGCTCGAGGCCATCGGCTTCGGCCTGGTCATCCCCTTCCTCTTCCTCTGCTTCGGCTTCGAGGCCGACCTCAAGACCTTCTTCGGCATGGCCAACGGCGGCACGGAGGTCGTGCGCGGGTGGCTCCTCGCCGGCGCCACCGTCGTGGGGCTGATCGTCAGCAAGGTGCTCAGCGGCTGGCTGGCCCTGCGGAGCACCGGGTTCGACGGGCGCCAGGCCTTCTGCGCCGGCCTGATGACGGTGCCGCAGCTCTCCGCGACCGTGGCGGCGGCGCTCATCGCCACGAACCTGGGCATCCTCGGCAAGGAGTTCTTCAACGCCATCGTCGTGCTCTCGCTGTGCACGGCCATCCCCTTCCCGCCGCTCGTGCGCCTCTTCATCGCCAAGGGCCACGTGCCCTTCGTCCGCCGCCGCAAGGGCGCCACCCCGGCGGACGACAAGGCCGTCACCGAGCTCGACCACCTGGACCTCACCGTCTGAGGAGCGCGTCATGGCGGAACCGTTGCTCGAGATCGAGGACCTCAGCGTCACCTTCCGCACGCCCGGCGGCGAGGTCACGCCCGTCCCCGGCGTCAGTCTGCGCGTCGACCCCGGCGAACGCGTTGCGCTCGTGGGCGAGAGCGGGTGCGGCAAGTCCGTCACCGCCCTTTCCGTGACGGCCCTCCCGCCCACCGACCGCGCGCGCCGCACCGGCCGCATCCGCTTCGCCGGGCGCGACCTGCTGGGCGACGACGCCGCGCTCCGCGAGGCCCGCCGCGGCGGCATCGCCTACGTCTTCCAGGACCCGATGGCGAGCCTCAACCCCGTCCTGCGCATCCGCGACCAAATCGCCGAGGCCCTCCCGCCGATGCCCCGCGCGGCGCGGCGCGAACGCATCCTGGCCCTTCTGGCGGACGTCGGCCTGCCGGACCCCGCCCGCGCCGCCGATTCCTATCCCTGCGGCCTCTCCGGCGGGCAGTGCCAGCGCGTCATGCTCGCCATGGCCCTCGCGGCCGACCCGCGCCTGCTCATCGCCGACGAGCCCACCACCGCGCTCGACGTCACCACCCAGCGGCGCATCCTCGGCGTGATGGACGACCTCGCCCGCAAACGCGGCATGGCCGTCTTGCTCATCACGCACAACCTGGGCATCGTCGCCAACTACATGCAGCGCCTCTACGTCATGTACGCCGGGCGCATCGTCGAGAGTGGACCCGTGCGCGACGTCCTCTCCGCCCCGCGCCACCCCTACACGCAGGGCCTCCTTGCCGCGGTGCCCTCGCTCCGCCTCGACAAGCCCCGCCTGCAGGACATCCCCGGCACCGTCCCGCCGCCCGGCCGTTTCCCGCCCGGCTGCGCCTTCGCGCCCCGTTGCCCCCGCGCCACCCCCGCCTGCGCCGAGGCGATCCCGCCCCTCGTCGCCTCCGGCCCCCGCGCCGTCCGTTGCGCCAATCTCCCGTTTCCCCCGAGATCCTGACGCGGGACTGGACAAAGCATGCGGGGAAGTGTGCTATAATGTGCGACCGTTGAATGGAAAACCTGTAGAAAAGGAAAGGCCAAGACGATGAAGACGACCCTTTTTGCCTTGATGGCGGTGAGCGCGGGCGCGGTGTGCGCCGACGTGCTCCCGGCCTCCATGCGCGTGTGGCCGACGCCGCAGGAGGTGACGCTGTCCGGCGGTGACTTCGACAAGCCCGACGAGATTGCCCTGGCCCCCGCGCAGGGGTTCGACGCGGACGCCAAGGCCGCGCTCGCGGCCATCGCCCCCCTGACCGATGACGCGGACTTCACGCTCACGTGGAAGACCGACGTCTCGCTCCCGAAGGAAGGCTACACGCTGACCCTGGGTGAGGACGGCGCGACGTTGACCGCCGCCGACGCCTCCGGCTTCTTCTACGGTGTGCAGACGCTCCGCCAGCTGCTCGCCTCCAGCGAGTACCAGGGCGTCACGATCAAGGACTGGCCGGACGTGCCCTTCCGCGGGACGGTCGAGGGCTTCTACGGCCTGCCGTGGAGCTTCGAGGCCCGCAAGAGCCAATTCCGCTTCTATGGCGAGACCAAGATGAACACCTACATCTATGGTCCCAAGGACGATCCTTTCCACGGCTTCTCCAACCGCTGGCGCGACCCTTACCCTGAGGCCGAGGCGCGCCGCATCGCCGAGCTCGTGCGCGTGGCCCACGAGAACAAGGTCAACTTCGTGTGGGCCGTCCATCCCGGCCGCGACATCCACTGGAAGGACGACTCCGACATGCGCGCCTGCGTGGCGAAGTTCGAGATGATGTACAAGCTCGGCGTCCGCTCCTTCGCCGTCTTCTTCGACGACATCGGCGGCGAGGGCGCCCGCGCGGAGAAGCAGGTCGAGCTCCTCAACTACGTGAACCGCAACTTCGTCCGCGTGAAGGGCGACGTCACGCCCCTCATCCTCTGCCCCACGCAGTACAACAAGGCTTGGTCCGGCGGACCCTACCTCGAGGTCCTCGGCAAGGGCCTCGACCCCGACATCCAGGTGATGTGGACCGGCGACTCCGTCTGCACCAACATCACCAAGGATACGGCCGAATGGTTCATCGGCAAGGTCGGCCGCAAGCCCTACATCTGGTGGAACTGGCCCGTCAGCGACTACTGCAAGGCCCACCTCCTCCTCGGCCGTTGCTACGGCAACGACCCCTCCAACGGCCCGCGCTACGCCGGCTTCGTCTCTAACCCCATGGACAAGCCCGAGGCCTCGAAGATCCCGCTCTTCGGCGTGGCCGCCTATGCCTGGAATCCCGATGATTTCGACTCCGACCAGGCGTGGCGCGACGGTATCCGCCGCAACTTCCCCTACGTGGCCGCCGCCATGCAGACCTTCGCCGAGCACAACTCCGACCAGGGCCCCAACGGCCACGGCTACCGCCGCGAGGAGTCCGTCGCCATCGAGCAGACCGTCCGCCGCGTCACGCAGGCCCTCACCGCGGGCAAAGCCCCCGCCGCGGAGGACCTGGACGCCGTCGCCGCCGAGTTCCGGAAGATCGCCAAGTCCGGCGACACCCTCCTGAAGAAGTGCGCCAACCCCCTCTTCATGACCGAGGTCGGCGACTGGGTCACCCTCTTCCGCTCTCTGGGCGACACCGGCGCCACGCTGACCGCCGCCCTCGCCGGCGAGGGTTCCGCCCAGGACGCCCTCAATCGCCTGTTGGCCTACCGCGCCGAGCAGGCCGTCCTCTCCAAGCGCAACGGCCAGAAGCCCTACCAGCAGGGCGCGGGCATCGAGGTCGCCAGCCGCGTCCTCACCCCCTACGTCAACCGCGCCGCCGACGCGCTCTACGCCAAACTCTGGCAGGAGACCGCCGGCAAGCCTGCGCCGAAGGCCGAGGCCAAGCTCTACGAGTTCATCACCAACGTCCCCGCCCTCAAGACCTACTCCGTGAGCCGCAAGGGCACCTTCGTGCAGCTCCCCCGCATCATGGAGCCCAAGACCCTCCAGCCTAACGAGTGGCTCGGCATCCGCCTGCCCGACGGCGTCACCGCCACCTGGGTGCACTTCATCCTCGACTCTGCCGACGCCCCCAAGCAGGGCCGTATCCAGATTTCCTCGGACGGCGGCCAGACCTGGTCCGAGCGCGCCACCGTCGTCAGCGGCAACGGCAAGGTCGGCGAGATGGAAATCCGCCGCATCGACCCCAAGGACGGCATCAACGCCGCCCGCTACGTGAACCTCTCCAACAAGCCCGTCACCATCACCCTCCAGCAGTTCAAGGTTGACGTGCCCAAGGACGCCTCCGCCAACGTCTTCGGCGCCATGACCGACGGCGACCTCGCCTCCGGTTACGCCCTTGCCGCCCACCAGAGCGTCCGCGTCCCCTTGGCCAAGCCCGTCACCGAGGCGAACACCAAGGTCCTTGCCACCGGCCCCGTCACCGTCGCGCTGGAGGCCGACGCCGTCGTCATCACCGCCGGCGACGCCCCCGTCGCCGTCCACGAAGTCGTCCACTGACCCACGGCCGCCGCGCGGCCCCACGGAGGAAACGCCATGAAGCGCAGAACCTTCCTCATGTCCGGGGCCGCGCTGGCCGTTGCGGCGCCCACCGCCACCCTCGCCGCCGCCGAGGCCCCCGCGCCCGGCGGCCCCAAGAGCAAGGTCGTGGCCGTGCGCAACGGCGAGCCCGAGGCCCTCTTCCGCAAGGGCATCGCCGCGCTCGGCGGCATCGCGGCCTTTGTCCGCCCCGGCCAAAAGGTCGTCGTCAAGCCCAACATCGGCTGGGACCGCGCCCCCGAATACGGCGCGAACACCAATCCCGCCCTCGTCGGCGAGATCGTCCGCCAGTGCCTCGCCGCCGGCGCCGCGCAGGTGGAGGTCTTCGACCACACCTGCAACAACTGGGAGCGGTGCTACCGCAACTCCGGCGTCGCCGAGGCCGTGGCCCGGGCCGGCGGCAAGATGGTCGAGGCCCACGACCGCGACGCCTACCGCGAGGTCTCCCGCCCCGCCGCCGGCAGCATGAAGACCGCCCTCATCCACCGCGCCATCCTCGACGCGGACGTCTTCATCAACGTCCCCATCCTCAAGCACCACGGCGGCGCGAGGGTCACCGCCGCCCTCAAGAACTTCATGGGCTTGGTCTGGGACCGCCAGTACATGCACGCCCACGACCTCGACCAGTGCATCGCCGACGCCGCGCTCTACCGCAAGCCGGACCTCAACGTCATCGACGCCTACCGCATCATGCCCACCAACGGCCCGCGCGGCGTCACCCTCAACGACGTCCGCACCGTGAAGTACCAGATCCTCTCCACCGACATCGTCGCGGCGGACGTCCTGGCCTGCAAGCTCCTGCGCACCCCGCCAGAGACTGTGCGCTACCTCGCCCACGCCGCGAAGCTCGGCCTTGGCACGGACGACGAATCGCGCCTGGACATCGTCCGCCTGGAGGCGTGATCGGGAAGCCCCCGCGATGGCCAAGTCACGGTTCTGGGGCAGGCTCCGTATCCTCCGCGTCGCGCTCGCGGCGTTCTTCCTCGCCGTCACCACCCTAGCCTTCGGCTACGCGGCCGACCTGGCCGCCCTCGTCGTCTCCTGGCTCGGCGGCGACGCCTCAGCCGCCGCGGACGCGACCGTCGCCCTGACGCGCGTCGCCCACGCCAATCTCGCCCCGGCCATCCTCTCCGCCGCCGCGCGCCTCTCCCTCTTCGGCGTCGTCGCCGCGGCGGTCATCCTGGCGGCGACGGCCTTCCTGGGCCGCGCCTACTGCTCGGTGGTCTGCCCCTTCGGCGTCCTCCAGGACCTCCTGGGCCTGTTGCGCGTCTGGGAACGCAAGAGCCCGCCCCAGCCCCGCCTCCTCCGCCTGCGCAAGGGCCTGGGCGCGACGGTCTGGGCCGTGGCGCTCATCGGCGGTTGGGCGCTCGGCCTCCGTTTCCTGGACCCCTACACGCTCTTCGGCGCCATTGCGGCCGGCGGCGTCCTGCCCCTGCTCTTCGTCGCCGTGCTGGTCGCGTGGCGCACGCGCTTCTTCTGCAACAGCCTCTGCCCTGTGGGCGCCTTGCTCGCCTGCGTCTCCGCCCATGCGCCCCTTGGCCTGACCTTCACCTCGCGCTGCGTCAAGTGCGGGAAGTGCGCCACCGTCTGCCCGACGGGTTGTCTGGACCCCAAGGCCGGGACCATCGACAACGGCCGCTGCGTCCGGTGCCTCAAGTGCGCCGCGGTCTGCCCCCTCGGCGCCATCGCCTATGGCCGCAACCCGGGCTTCCGCTTGCCCACGCGCCGCGAGGCGCTCACCGTCGGCGGGTTGCTCGCGGGGGGCGCGGCCGCCGGCGTGGCCGCCCGCCTCGTCGGCCCCAAGGCCGCGTCTGACGCCCTCCTTGCCCAAGGCGCGGTCTGCCCACCCGGCGCAGGCGACCTGCCGCGCTTCTTCGCGGCCTGCACCGACTGCCGCCTCTGTGTCGCCAACTGCCCCACCCACGCCATCAAGCCAGCCGGCCCCCTCGGCGTCATCCACCTCGACTACGCCGACGGCGCGCGTTGCGACTTCGATTGCAAACGTTGCACGGAGGTCTGCCCCACCGGCGCGCTGCTCCCCCTGACCCTCGCCGTCAAGCGGCGCACGCGCCTGGGCCTGGCCCGCCACGCCCCCGACCGTTGCCGGGCCTACGCCGGGGAGGACTGCGGCCGTTGCACCCAGGCCTGCCCCGTCGGCGCCGTCCGCCTCGAACGCATCGAGCGGGACGGCGAGACGTTCCTCGTCCCCAAGGTCTATGCCGACCGTTGCGTCGGGTGCGGCGCGTGCCAGGCCGTCTGCCCCGCCCCCGGCAAAGCCATCGTCGTCGAGCCCTTGCCCGACGGCGCCCAGACGCTTCTTCCCCTCCCCCCGCCGGCCCCCGAGTCCGCCTACCAAGCCATCTACCCGCCCGGCGCCGGCTCGCCCCAGCGCTTCCTCGCCAAATGCACCGACTGCGGGCGGTGCGTGGCCACCTGCGAGGGGCGCGTCCTGCGCTCCGAGGGCCGCCCCGGCTCCGTCCACCTCGTCTTCGACGCGGGCATGTGCGAGTACTACTGCACCAAGTGCGGCGAGGTCTGCCCCACCGGCGCCATCAGCCTGCTCGACCTCGCCGTCAAGCAGCGCACGCGCATCGGCCTGGCCGAGCTGGAGCCCTCCATCTGCGTGGCCTTCTCCACCGAGAACGCCTGCGGCGCCTGCGCCGAGCACTGCCCCACCGGCGCCCTCCGCATGAAGCCCGACGCCGAGGGCATCCTGGTCCCGACGCTGACGACCGACCTCTGCATCGGCTGCGGCAGTTGCGAGTATCCCTGCCCCGTCCGCCCCGTCAAGGCCATCCGCGTGCGCCCCCTCCCCGACGGCGTCCAGATCCTCGCCGCCGACCCCAACGTCTTCTTCGCGCCCACCGAGCCGGCCCCCGCCCCCGCCACCGACGACTGGCTCATCTGACCCTCCCCTTTCCCTGCGGGAGCGCGCACGAGGCGCCCTGAGCGGCGTGAATGGAAGAAAGCCCCCATCGGCAAGAAGCCGGTGGGGGCTTTCTTTGTTTGGGCGCCCCGTCACGGGGTGACGGTGAGCGGCTCGGCGGCGGTGCGGGCGGCGAAGTCCGGCGCGTGGGTGAGGGTCAGGGTGGCCAGGCCGGGGACGCAGACGCCGGCGTGGGTGGCCTTGAGCTTGTATTGGATGGTGGTGACGCCGCGGGGGAGCGTGCCAATGAAGAAGTCCGTGCCGACGTCGCCGGGGATGGCGTAGGCGCCGGTCTGCCACTCCCAGGCCGGGAGCTGGTGGAGCGGCTCGGTGTTGGCGGGGCGCTCGTCGCGGAGCCAGGCGTGGCTCATGGGCTGGGCGGCGGTGATGCGCAGGGTCACGGTGACGGTGTCGCCGACCTTGGGCCGGGCGGGGGCGTAGGAGCGGGTGAGGGTGAGCGCGGCGTCCTCGCCGACCTCGGGCGCGGGCACTTGGTCGAGCGGGAGGGTGTAGGCGGCGACGACGCTGCCGAAGCTGAGGCCGGGCAGGCTGCGGGCGTAGACCAGGCGGCGCACGCCGGGGCGGTTGTCGCTGGTGTGGCGGATGGTCGGGATGGCGCCGACCTCGGTCTCGGGCGTGCCGACGAGGCGGAGGCCGAAGGCCGCGGCGAGGGTGGCGCGGGTGTTGCCCCAGCCGTTGAGGCGGCGGTGCTGGAGGAGCCACCGGGCGGCGGCGCGGGCGTCCTCGGCGCGACCGTTCTCCAGGAGGGTCTCCAACCCGAGGACGTGGCTCTCGATGGGGGTGCCCCACCAGACCCACCAGAGGCGTTCCTGCGGCCACCACACGCCCCAGGTCTTGGAGGCGTTGATGGCGTCGGTGACGTCCTTGAGGCCGGCCTCGGCGACGGCCTTCACGCCGAGGCGCTTGGCGGCGACGGCCAGGAGGCGGCGCTCCTGCACGCCCTTGGCCTCGCGGTAGGCCAGCAGGAGGGAATCGGTGAGGTCCTCCTCCTGCGGCCAGACGTCGAGGAAGGCGCTTCGGGTGTAGGCCCAGGCGGCGAAGGAGAGGGTCTTGGGCTTGGCCTTGAGGGTGGCGAGCACGGCCTCCTCAAGCGGCTTGGGCGCGAGTCCGAGGCGGTGGAGACGGGCCGTACCCAGGCAGATCTCGGCGGTGGCGTAGACGTCCTCCGGCCCGCCGGGGAACCACGGCCAGAGGTCGCCGCGCTTGGCGGCGAGGAGGCGGTTGAGCCACTCCTCCTCCCGGGCGTCGGCGTTGGCGAGCGGGGCCTTCATCTCGCGCAGCAGGAGGCTCGCGGCGAGGTTGGCGAAGAGCTGGTCGCTGCTCTCGTAGGGCCAGTCGGGCACCTTGGCGAGGCTCTCGGCGACGGCCGCGGCGGGGGTGTGGTCCCACCGCACGGCGAGCTCGTCGAAGACGGTCGGCTCGAGCACATCGACGGTCGTGGGCTCGGTGTCCACCAGCGTGAGGGGATAGACGTCCTCCACGCGGACGCGGTTGTCGAGCACGGGGAGGTCGAGGCGGACGGCGTCGCCCTCGGTGGCGAACTCAAAGGTCTGCGTGCCGGGGACGGCCTGGGCGGCGATGTCCCAACGCACGGTCGCGGCGCCCTTGGGCGGGAGCGAGACGGGCTTGCGTTCGCCGCGGTTGAGGGTGGCCCAGGTGTCGAGGGGCTTGTCGGTGGTGTTGGCGAGGCGGACGTTGAGGGTGAGGCGGTCGCCCACGCGCAGGACGCGGGGGAGGTAGGGCTGGAGCATGACGTCCAGGCGGGCCTGGCAGTCGCGCGTGAGGGTGCCGCTGCGGCCATCGGGGGTAAAGGCGAAGGCCATGAGCTTCCAGGTGGTGAGGGTGTCGGGCAGGGTGAAGGTGAAGACGGCCTTGCCGCCCTCCAGGCGCTTCTGCGGCGCCCAGAGCGCGGTCTTGGCGAAGTCGGTGCGCATGCGCGGCGGCGGGGTGGGGGCGGCAACATTCCCGCCGGCGGACTTTGCACGGGCGGGGGCTTCCTCCGCGACGGCGACGGCGTCCATCGCGACGTTGGCGGCCTTGGGCGCGGCGGCCCAATCTCCGAGGAAACGGGCGCCGTAGAGGCCTTCCGTGACGCTTTCCTCTTCCTCTTCAGAAGGCCAACGGAACATCGGCACGCGGTGCTCGTGGCCGGGCGCGCAGAAGTCCCAGGGGAGCGGTTCCCTTGCGGTGACGCCCCAGTTGGGCTGGAACCAGTCGTTTGTGAGGCCCCACGCGTTGAGATAGGTGGGGAAACGGGCGGCGAGGGTCGTCCAGACGTAGGGGCGGATCTCGTCGAGGGCCTTGTCGTAGCAGGTGACGAGGAGCTCGGCGTCGGGGTCGTCCACGGTGATTTCCCAGGTCTGCCTCGAGCCGGGTTTGGCGGTCTCGGCGAAGCGCGTGGCCTCAACCTTCAGGTCCGGCGGCGGCTCGACGTCGTAGGCCAGGGTGGAGGAGCGGAGGCGCGCGCCTTCGAAGCCGTAGACCGTGATGGAGAAGTTCGGCGCGAGGTCGGCCTCGAGGGGCAACTTGAAGAAGGGACCGGTCAGGGGGATGACGCTGCGCAGGCCGTTGCGCGTAGTGACGGCGAGGAACTTGGGGCCCTTGCCGAGGGTGGAGGCGAAGCCCTCGAGCGTCTCGCCGACCTTCAAGGGTTTGTCGGTGGATTGCTTGGTGCGCAGGAGGGCACCCGTGGTGCGCCAGGACTTGGGGAAGACGGAGAGGTCGCCGTCGCGCGGCACGACGATGGCGCCGGTGGCGTTGGTGACGGCGCCGGAGACGGTCATGAGGGTGAAACTGCCGCCAGGGAGGGCGAGCGGCAGGGTGGCCTCGGCCTTGCCGGGCTCGGTCTGGCGCAGGGTGAA
>DVOR01000064.1 GCA_018713405.1 Candidatus Spyradenecus faecavium
CTGCACTGTGAATGTCCGCCACTCCAATCGCCACGTTCCCCGCGCCAACCGGAAAAGCAGGAACAACAACGCCCCCATCATTGCCGTATTCGCCACGTTGAACGCGCCCTTTCCCAACCACCCCGTGAACAGCCGCGCAAAAAAGTGCACCACCGGCCGATGGCTGTCTGAAATCGTGGCGGAGCAAACCGCCCAGAAGTCGCGTGTGTATGGTTGGATGCCGTCCGCACCCTTGAGCAACCCATACGAGCAATCGTCCGAACAGAAGGAGTAACAGGCATTAAGGCAGAAAATCAAGGCGAGGAAGGCGCCGAAAACCAGCCAGCCAGAGAGATTCCGCCACGCGGAAGCGTGAGAGGGTGTGGACATTTAGTGTTTCTCCTTGATGAGGTAGGGGGGGCGGCGCTTGGTCTCAAGATAGGTCTTGGCCAGGTAGTTGCCCAAGATGCCGATGGCGAAGAGCTGGAACCCGCCAAAGAAAAGGATGAGGCAGACTTGCGTGGGATAGCCGGACACTTCCTCGCCCATGATGAGCGTCTTCACCACCACATAGGCTAGGTATAACAGGGCCGCGGCGCAAGAGAGCGCTCCCGTCACAGACGCCAATTGCAACGGCGCCACCGAGAAGGCGGAGATTCCTTGGAACGCGTATCGCACCAACCCGAAGAATGACCATTTCGTCGTTCCCGCGAAACGCTCCACGTTCTCGAACGTCAGCCACTTGGTGCGGAAGCCCACCCACGCGTAGATGCCCTTGGTGAAGCGGTTGACCTCTTGCAGGGAGAGCACAGCCTCCACCACTTGGCGTGTCATCATCCGGTAGTCTGTCTCGCCGCCGCGCACCTCAATCTCCGAGATGCCGTTCAGAACCCGATAGAAGAGCTTGGCGCACTGGCTGCGCAGCCAAGGTTCCCCCTCGCGATTTGTGCGACGCGCCGCCACACAATCGTATGCTCCAGACGTGATTTCCCTCAGCATCTCCGGCAACAACGTCACCGGGTGTTGCAGGTCCACGTCCAGCGTTGCGACGACGTCCCCTGTGGCGTTCCGGAGCCCGGCCAAGAGCGCAGCCTCCTTGCCGAAGTTACGAGAAAAGGAGAGATAATGAACGGCTGGGTCTTCTTTTGCCAGCGTCCTGCACTGAATCAGTGTTTCATCCTTCGAGCCGTCGTCCACGAAGACGAATTCCAGTTCGCATGGGAGGTGCAGTGCCCGTACAGCCTCCCAGAAAGGACGAATACAGGGTGCTTCGTTGTAACAAGGCGTAACCAATGACAGTTTCATGCGACCTCCTTTTTGGAGCGGAAGACAAACCAACGGCTGACGACGTAGTTCAGGATGACAACGATGACCCCTACCACGATTTTCATCGCGATTTCATTCCATTTGGCGAGGTCCACCGTCAACCAAATCAGGGCCACGTCCGTTACTCCGGTGAAGAGGCGCGACCCCGTAAAGGCCGTCAGCTCTTTGAGCAAGAACCAGGCCGAAACCCCACGCCGTGCGTCAAAGACCCACAATCGGTTTGTCCACCACGCAAAAACGACCGACGGCCACCAGGCCACCGTGTTGGAAAGCCACCCTGACCACCCAAAGACATGGAAGCAGAAGAGGAACAGCACGAAGTTCAGGGCAGTCGTGCATACCCCGAAAAAGACATACAATCCCAAATGCGACCGCACCAGGCGCACACCCATGCGCCAAGCATCCGTAATTCCCCAGCCAGGTTTCCCTGCCATAAAAAGCACGCTCCCTTTGACGTACCCCTTTGCGGTCCTAGGAAAACCTTGCACGAATACGTGAAAGCGAGCGTGCCAATAACGGCACGCCTTGCCAACACGTCGCTCGTGCAATTGAAATTTCCTAGGTTCCAAAGAGGCGACTTGTTTGCGCAAAACGCAATGTCACGACGGCTCTCCCGTCGCGTGCCAATAAGATACCAAAGGGTACCCGCCTGCGGCAACAAGGTGGTCGTTGAGGTGAAAGCGTTGAGGTCGGGTGGGGGCGCGAAAGAGGGACGGCGCTACCGCATATCGATAGGAAACGATGGCCACCCCCGTATCTCAACCCAGAGTCAGTCCTTCAACGAAACAAATCGCCCACTCCAATGGCAATGGAGAGGGCGAGGCAGTGTTCATTCTAGGAAGAGAAGCGTCAGTGTTCTTCGCGGGCGATGTAGAGGGGGCGGTGCTTGGTTTCGAGGTAGGTCTTGGCGAGGTAGGCGCCGAGGACGCCGGTGAAGAAGAGTTGGAGGCCGCCAAGGAAGATGATGATGCAGGCCAGGGAGGGCCAGCCGCTCACGGGGTCGCCGAAGAGGAGCGCGCGGAAGAAGATCACGCCCAGCGCCAGGAAGGCGGCGCCGCAACAGAGCACGCCAAGCCAGGAGGCCAGCTGGAGCGGGGCCGTGGAGAAGGCCATGATGCCTTCCAGGCTGTAGAGAAAGAGTTTGCGGAACGACCATTTGGTCTGCCCCGCGGTGCGCTCCACGTTCGGGAAGGCGATCCATTTGGTGCGGAAGCCGACCCATTGATAGATGCCCTTGGTGAAGCGGTTGACCTCGGTGAGGGCGAGGATGGCCTCCACCACTTGGCGCGTCATCATCCGGTAGTCGCGGGCGCCGTCCACGAGGGCGACGTCCGAGAAGTGGCGCATGAGCCAGTAGAAGCGGCGCGCGAACCAGGAGCGCACGGGGGGCTCGCCTTCGCGCGAGGTGCGGCGCGTGGCCACGCAGTCGAAGCCCTCCTCCTCGATGGCGCGCAACATCTCCGGCAGGAGCGCGGGCGGGTCCTGCAGGTCCACGTCCATCGTCACGACGATCGCGCCGGAGGATTTGCGCAGGCCGGCGAGGAGGGCGGATTCTTTGCCGAAGTTGCGCGAGAAGGAGACGTAGCGGATGCGGCTGTCGGCATCGGCCAGGCGCTTGACGATTGGCAGGGTCTCGTCGGTGGAGCCGTCGTCCACGAAGACGAACTCCACCCCGGCCACGCCCGTGGCGTCCACGGCGCGGACAAAGGCCTCCACGCACGGGGCCTCGTTGAAGCACGGCACGACGATCGACAACCGTGGGCTCTGATCCATAACACTCGCTCCTCTTTCGCGCAACGCGCAACGTCGCGACGGTCCCCCCGCCGCGTGCCAATAAGATACCACAGGGTATCCACCCACGCAACAGCAACAGTGGAGTCCGTGGAAATTTGGGGGGGAGAGAAGCCACAACGGCCCGCACGGCGCGAGGGAACCGCAGATTGCACAGATTGGAGCAGATGTGGTGCGTGTTGCCGTACGCCCCCATTCCGCCCACAATCTGCGGAATCCGTGGTTTCCCTCGCGCCGTGGCAACCGTCTGGGCCGTCAAGCCCGTGGGCCTGTGCCGATCCATCCCCGCCAAGCACATGAATCCATGCTCCGTACATCCGTGCAGGGCGGGGAAAAGGCGTCTGGGCATGAAAAAAGCCCCTGAGGCAGGGGCTTGGGAAATTGGGGCGAAAGACGGGGCACGATCCCGCGACAACCAGATCCACAATCTGGGGCTCTACCAACTGAGCTACTTTCGCCATCAAGTAGGCCCTTAAGATAGCATATCCGTGGGACTGAGGTCAAGCACTTTTTTCACAAAGACGTGATGGGTGGGGGCTCAGGCGGCGGAAGGGCGATCCGAGACGTGTGGCGAAACCCGGCCCGTCCGCCCTGAAGCGCCAATCCGGCACGGGCGATCCGAGACGCGCGGGAAACCGGGAGGGCGGCGCAGGGGGGCCAAGAAACCCTAAGGGGTCGGGGGCGAAACCCTAAGGGTTTTGGGTCGGGACCCTAAGGGTTTCGGGGCAAACCCTTAAGGGTTTCGGAAATGCATAAGGACTTATTTGGGATGGGCCGTTGGGCGGGGTCAGAGGAGGGCGGCGAGCTCGGTGAAGGTGGGGACGAGGTCGGGGAGGCGGAGGATGGCGAGGCGGTCGAGGGGCGTGGGGGTGTCGTTGACGATGACGAGGCGGGCGCCGCATTCGTAGGCTTCGCGGGGGAGGGCGGCGGCGGGGTAGACGGTGAGGGAGGAGCCGAGGACGAGGAGGAGGTCGGCGCGGCGGCAGGCGTCGAGGGCGGCTTGGAGGGTGTGTTCGGGGAGGCTTTCGCCGTAGAAGACGATGTCGGGCTTGAGGACGCCGCCGCAGGCGCAGCGGGGGACGTGGCCTTGGCGGACGGTGGGGGCGACGTCGTCGTAGGGATAGGCGCGGCCGCAGGCGAGGCAGTGGTGCAGGTGGGGGGAGCCGTGGAGCTCGTGGACGGTGCGGCTGCCGGCGAGGGTGTGGAGGCGGTCGATGTTCTGGGTGACGACGGCGTCGAGGAGGCCGCGGCGTTCGAGCTCGGCGAGGGTGCGGTGGATGACGTTGGGGCGGTGGGCGTCGAGGGCGTAGACGAAGTCGCGGCTCCATTCGTAGAAGAGGGAGGGGTCGCGCTCGAAGAGGGGGAGGCCGAAGAGCTCTTCGACGGCGTAGCCCTTGAAGGTGTCGCGGTAGATGCCGTCTTTGCCGCGGAAGTCGCGGATGCCGCTGGCGGTGGAGACGCCGGCGCCGGTGAAGGCGACGGTGGAGGTGGATTCGCGGAGGAGGTCGAGGAGTTGGCCGATGGGATTCATGGGGTGTCTCTGGGGAGTGCGCGGCGGGCGAGGTCGGCCACGGCGGCGTAGGCCTCGACGGTGTGGGCGCGGAGGGCGTGGGCTTGGGCGCGGGGGCCGACGTGGCCGACGGCGACGAGGGCGAGGAGGGCGAAGAGGAGGTTGACGACGAGGATGAGCCAGTAGGAGAAGAGGCTGCCGTAGGCGCGGACGTCGGGCTGGGCGACGGTGACGAGGGCGTCGATGGTGTAGAGGAGGTGGAAGGCGGCGGCTGCGCCGAAGAGGGCGGCCCAGGGCCAGAGGGGCTGGTGGGGCCAGAGGAGGCCGACGAGGAGGCGGAGGAGGAGGGCGAGGAGGAGGTAGAAGGGGACGCAGTAGGGGGCGAGGGTGATGGCGAGGTTGCTCTTGGAGAGCTCGACGAAGCCGCCGGTGGCACGGACGCTGACGCGGTGGACGCGGGCGAGGAAGCAGAGGCCGACGAGGGCGTGGGTCATCTCGTGGGCGAAGACGTAGACGACGGAGAGGGCGCGGCCTTTCCAGAAGTAGAGGGCGGCCATCGCGGCGGCGCCGGAGAAGAAGGCGACGCAGCCCGGCGCGAGGAAGGCGTCGCCCGTGAGGCCTGCGGCGAGGCTCTCGAGGAGGGCGCGGGCGCAGGCCCAGGCGAAAGGAAGCCCCGCGAGGGCGAGGAGGAAGAGGAGGGCCTTCTTCATGGCGCGGGGGCGCGGGGTCAGTCGGCGGGGGCTTCTTCCTCGGCGGGGGCGGACGCGGCGGGCTCGGCGGCGGAGGGGTCGATGCGCTCGAACTCGCGGGCGACGGCGGGGACGGAGAGGATGACGCCGCGGAGGGTCTCGGAGACGCCGCGGAGGAAGGCGGACTGGTTGAGGAGGTCGGCGCAGTGGCGGTTGAGGAAGAGGCGTGCGCCGAGGGCGACGCGGGCGCGCTCGGAGGGGCGGTCGAGGCCCGCGGCGCGGGAGCCGGCCTCGTCGGCGACGGCGGCGTGGATCAGGCGGCCGGCGGCCATCTGGCCGTCGCGCTCGTTGGCGAAGTCGTCCCAGGAGAGCTTGGCGCCCTTGAGGGTGACGCCTTTGGCGTCGGCGGCGGTGATGCCGAAGGTGGCGAGGCCGCCTTCGCCGGCGCGCTTGATGAGCCAGTCCTGGAAGACCTTGGCGGCCTCGATGCGGTCGAGGGCGGTCTTGGCGGCGGCCTTGGCCTCGTCGGACTTCAGCTTGGCGGGGTCGCAGGCGCGCCTGAAGGCCTCGGCGGCGTCGGCGGGGAGGAAGCGGTCGAGGGGGCGGGTGACGGTGAGGGCGTTCTCGGCGCGGGTGACGGATTCGACCTCGCGCTCGACCTCGCGGCGTTGACGCTCGAGCTCGGCCTGGCGGGCCTCTTCGCGGCGGGCCTCTTCCTCGGCCTTGGCCTGGGCCTCGAGGGCGGCCTTGTGCTCGGCGGTGGCCTTGGCGAGGATGCCTTGCCAGGCCTTTTCGGCGGACTGGAGGGCCTTGGCGTCGGCCTGGGCGGGCTTGACGGCGGCGGCGCAGGCCTTGTCGGCCTCCTGGGCGGCCTTGAGGGCGGCGGCGACGGCCTCGGGGGTGGCTTCGGGGGCCTCGGCCTTGGCGCGCTCGCCGTCGATGGCCTTGCGGGCGTCCTCGGCGGCCTTGGCGGCGTCGGCGAGGGCGGTCTGGCGGGCGTAGTGGGCCTGGAGGGCCTTGAGGGCGTCGGTGGGGGCGTCGCCCTCGGCGGGCTTGAGCCAGTCCTCGTGCTCGGGGAGGGTGACGCGGCGGAGGGTGCCGGCGAGGCGGCGGACGAGGGCCTCGGCGTCCTTGGCGGACTTGGAGAGGCCGTCGGCGCGTTTGACGGCGCCTTCGCTGAGGGCCACGAGGGCCTCGAGGTCGGCGGCGCGCTGGAGCTCGGCGGGGTCGGGCGCGGCGACGGCGGCGGGGGCGGCTTCGGCGGCGGGCTTGGCGGGCTCGTCCTCGCCGCCGAGGGCGATGACCAGGACGACGGCGATGACGGCGACGATGGCCGCGACGATGCCGAGGCCGAGGCCCACGAGCATGCCCACGCTCATGCCCTGCTTGGCGGACTCGTCGATGAGGGGGGCGTTCGGGTTGGCGATCACGGGCATGGGGCGCGAGGGGGCGGTGGCGCCCTTGATGACGATGCGCTTGCCGCCGCCGATCTGGGCCTTGGCCGCGCGGAGCTCCTTGGCCATGTCGTTGAGGAGGGCGTCGTAGTTCGGGTAGCGGCGGGCGGGGTCGGCCTCGAGCATGCGCATGATGATGCGCTCGATGCCCTCTGGGCAGCCGGGGGCCAGCTGGCGCAGGGGGCGGGCGGGGCCGGTGAGGCGACCCTTCATCACCTCCACGGCGTCGGCGCCCTCGAAGGGGGGGACGCCGGCGATGGCGTGGTAGAGCGTGCCGCCGAGGGAGTAGATGTCGGCGCGGAAGTCGACCTTCTGCTTGAGGAGGGTCTCGGGGGCGATGTAGTAGGGCGTGCCCCAGACCTCGTTGTTGGCGGCGGCGTGGGCGCCCATGAGGGCGGCGATGCCGAAGTCGGCGAGCTTGGCCTCGCGCTTGTCGTTGATCAGGATGTTCTCGGGCTTGACGTCGCCGTGCACCATGCCCTCGGCGGCGGCCACCTTGAGCCCCTGGGCGATTTGGTGGCCCACGTTGAGGACGGTCGCGGGCATGACGGGGCCGGACTTCATCATGCGGTCGAGGGAGTCGGGCTCCACGAGCTCCATCACCAGGTAGGGCTGGCCGGCCTCCTCGCCGGAGTCGTAGATGGAGACGATGTGCGCGTCCTGGAAGCGGCTGGCGGCGACGGCCTCCTTCTTGAAGTTCACGAGGAAGTCGGGGTCCTCCGCGGCCTTCTCGCGCAGAATGACCTTGACGGCGACCTTGCGCTCGAGGCCTTCGTCGAGCGCCTCGTAGACCGCGCCCATGCCGCCCGCGCCGATGCGCCGGGTGAGGCGGTACTTCCCGGCCAGCATGCCCGGGACCATGACCGTCTGGCCGCAGGCGGGGCAGGCCACGTCGGTCAGCGGCGCGGCGTCGGCCGGCAGGGGGGCCCCGCACTTGGGGCAGATGGGGGTGGTGGCGGGTTTGGCGATGATTCCGTCGGCGCTCATGGCGATCCTCTCCTTATGCGTAACGCTCGCGCAGCAGCGCGACGGCGCGTTCGACGCGCGCCTCGTCCATCTCGTGCACCTCGGTCTTCGCGCCGAGGCCCTGGGGCAGGGTGACGCAGAGCTCCCCGCCGAGGTGTTCGCGGAACTGCCTCAGCCCCTCGAGCACGGCCAGGCGGCCGTCCGTCCCGCGCAGCGCCAGCTCGTCGCACCACACGCGCAGGCCGCAGTCGCGCAACAGCGCGATCACGCGCGCGCACTCGGCGGGCGTCACCAAGTCCAGGAGCGAGGCGTAGACCATGTCCAGCGCGATGCCGATGGCCACCGCCTCGCCGTGCGAGAGCTGGTAGCAGGTCATGGATTCCAGGCGGTGCGCGCTCCAGTGGCCGAAGTCCAGCGGCCGCGCCGAGCCCTGCTCGAAGGGGTCGCCCGCGTTGGCGATGTGCGCCAGGTGGAGGGCCGCGGTGCGCTCCACCAGCTCGGCCATGGCGTCGAGGTCGCGCATGCGCAGGGCGTCGGCGTGGGCCCAGAGCCAGTCGAGGAAGGTGGCGTCCTTGATCGTCGCGACCTTGACGGCCTCGGCGATGCCGTTGCGCCAATCCTTGTCCGAGAGCGTGGGGAGGAAGTCGGCGTCGTTCACCACGGCGAAGGGCGGCGCGAAGGTGCCCAGGAAGTTCTTGCAGGCGCCGAAGTCGACGCCGTTCTTCACCCCTACCCCGGCGTCCGCCTGCGAGAGGGTGGTCGTGTTCACGCGGATGAGGCGGCACCCGCGGTGGATGATGCCGGCGGCGTAGCCCACCACGTCCTGCAC
>DVOR01000065.1 GCA_018713405.1 Candidatus Spyradenecus faecavium
GCCAGGAGCGTTCCCAGCCGCAGCAGTCGCCGCAGTCGCAGTAGCCGGTGACGGTCATGCGGACCTTGATGGGGTCGACGCCGTCCGGCGGGCGAATGCCGGAGCATCCCAGGAGGAGCGGCAAGGCCGCCCCTCCTAGGATGCAGAGAACAGAGAACGGAGAACAGAGAACAGAGCGCGCGGCAAGCGCGCGACGGGCGGAGCCGCCGTCCTGCATCTCCTGAACCTCCTGAATCTCCTGTGCGCGCATGGTTGTCAGCGGGGGCCTCACGGTTTCTCGGGAGGGGTGATTGGTCGCCCCGAAGGGGCGTTCTGTTCTCTGTGATGGGCGCAAGGCGCCCATCACTTCACGGCGAGGGCGGCCTGGGCGAGGAGGCGGCCGGCCTGGCGGCACTGCTCGAGGGTGGCTTCGTCGGGGGCGAAGCGGCAGGTGATGGCGGGGACGAGGAGCTCGCAGCCGAAGGCTTTGAGGTAGGTCTCGGCCTCTTGGGCGCCCTTGGAGGCCCAGCCGTAGGAGCCGAAGGCGAGGGCCTTCTTGCCGGCGGGCTTGAGGCCGCGGACGTAGGTGAGGGCGGCGGCGACGCGGGGCATGAGGCTCTGGTTGAGGGTGGGGGTGCCGACGGCGAAGGCGGCGCAGTCCATGAGCTCGGTGATGAGCTCGGTGTCGCCGACGGCCTTGAGGTCGAAGAGCTTGACGCAGACGTCGGACTCGTTGGCGCCCTGGACGACGGCCTCGGCCATGCGGCGGGTGGACTGCCACATGGTGGAGTAGAAGACGACGACCTTGGGGGTGGGCTTGCTGACGTGCCAGTCGAGGTAGGCCTGGAAGATTTGGTCGAAGTGGGAGCGCCAGATGACGCCGTGGGAGGGGGCGACGATGCGGAGCTTGAGGGCGGAGAGCTTCTTGGCGGCGTTGGCGACGGGCTGGGCGTAGGGGAGGACGATGTTGGCGTAGTAGGTCTTGGCCTCCTGCATGACCTCGTTCATGTCGGCCTCGTCGTCGAAGCGGCGGTAGGTGGCGTAGTGCTGGCCGAAGCAGTCCATGGAGAAGAGGATCTCCTCTTCCACGAGGTAGGTGACCATGCTCTCGGGCCAGTGGCACATGACGGTGTCGAAGAACTGGAGGGTGCGGCCGCCGAGATCGAGGGTCTCGCCTTCCTTGACGACCTGGAAGCGCCAGTCGGCGGTGTCGTAGTGGCGGGAGAGGGCGTCCTTGCACTTGGCGTTGCAGACGACGACGGCGTTGGGGCAGGCCTTGACGACGGCGGGGAGGGCGCCGGAGTGGTCGGGCTCGGCGTGGTTGCAGACGATGACGTCGATCTGGTCGAGGGGCTTGAGGGCGCGGACGTTGTCGAGGAGGAAGCCGGCGTAGGGGGCCTTGACGGTGTCGATGAGGGCGGTCTTGGCGGCGCCCTGGACGAGGTAGGCGTTGTAGGAGGAGCCGCGCTTGGTCTGGTAGCCGTGGAAGTCGCGGACGGGCCAGTCGACGTAGCCGACCCAGTTGACGTTCTTGGCGAGTTCGGTGTTCATGAAAGCGTCCTTTCGTTGAAATACGCTTGGAATTATACCAAATCGTCAGCGAAGGCGGAGGCGGAATCCGGGCTTGGGCGCGGAGAGCGTCTCGCGGGCCCAGAGGTCGATGAGGAGGGGCTCGGAGGCGCCGCCGTCGAGGAGGGTGCGGAGCTCGGCCCAGACGCGGGTGGCGGCGGCGGGGCGCTTGGAGAGGTAGGGGCCTGGGGTGAAGGTGTCGGTGCCGGGGGCGAGGGTGCGGGCGTAGAGGCGCTCGGTGACAGGCGTGGGCTGGGGCCAGGGGTCGTAGAGGGCGTCGAGTGCGGGGTCGTCCTGGGCGGCGGGGGTGGCGGCGGCGCCGGAAAGGGAGTCGGCGGGGAGGCGGACGACGGCGTCCATGACGGGCAGGAGGGCGTTGACGGGGGCACCGTCGCGGAGGAGGGTGACGGGGCCGGCGTCCTTCATGTAGCGGAGGGCGTTGGCGGTGCCGAAGGCGACGTCCTCGCGGAGGTCGGCGGGACGGTATTGGTTGGAGACGATGACGAGGTCGCCATGGGCGGGGACGACGAGGGAGTGGACGTCCTTGCCGGCGGCGTCCTTGACGTAGAAGTCCCAGTCGTACTTGCCGTAGGTGAGGGTGTAGGCGCCGTCGAGGGGGATGTCGGCGGGGGAGGTGTTGGTGAGGGCGATGGCCTTGGCGGCCTTGGATTGGGTGAGGAGGATGCGGGTGAGGTAGAGCCCCGGGGGGAGGGCGGCCTGGGCGGGGACCTCGGCGAAGAGGGAGAGGGAAAGGGCGGGGGTCTCGCCGGGGGCGAGGCCGAGGGCGTCCCAGTCAAAGTGGATGCGGCCGGCGCCGTCGAGCGCGGCGACGGGGCGGGGGATGGGAAGAAGTTCGACGTCGAAGGAAGGGCAGTCGCCGGCGATGAGGATGCCGTCGGCGTCGCGGAAGCGGGCGGAGACGGCGACGCGGACGGTGGCGCCGGGGGTGAGGCCGGTGACGGCGGCCTCGGCGCGGCGGCCGTCGGCGGGGACCTCGCGCTTCCAGAGGGTGCGGCCGGTGGCGGCGGTGAAGGCGAGGGCGTCGGGGGGCGCGTCGCCCTCGGCGCGGAGGCGGAAGGTCTGCCCGGGGGAGAGGGAGAAGCCGCTGAAGAGGCCGGGGGTGACGTTGAAGAGGGTGCGCCAGGCGGGGGCGTCGCCGACGAGGACCTTGAGGGCGCCCTGCCAGTCGGCGGGAATGGTGAGGAGGATGAGGGCGGCGTCGAGGCCGTCGAGGGCGGCGTCGAGGGAGAGCGGGGGGGTGAGCCAGGCCTTGCCGGAGCGGATCCAGTCAGGGGTGAGGTTGACGTCGAGGCGGCCGGAGCGGCTGACCGAGACGGAGAAGGCCTCGGGGGTGACGCCGCTGGCGGGGCGGTCCCAAGTGAGGGTGAAGCCGGTGCGCGTGACGGCCGAGACGGTCGGGGCGGGCGGCGTGAAGCCGTAGACGCGGACGTCGCGGGTGAAGGTGCGGCTGTTGCCGAGGGTGTCGACGACCTCGAGGGTCAGCTCGTAGGTGCCGTCGCGCGCGGGGCAGGGGAAGGTGACGACGGTCTGCAGGTCGGTGACGGGGGCGCTGGAGAGGCCGTTGAAGGTCCAGAGGGCGCGGACGTACTCGCCGGAGCCGCCGGCGCAGGAGACGACGGAGCAGGTGAGGGTGCCGCCGGCCGTGGCGCCGCCGATGGAAATCTCGGCCTCGATGGGCGGGAGGTCGGCGTACCACGAGACGCGCTGCACCTCGAAGACCTTTTCGCCGGCGTTGGTCAGCCGCAGGTCGGGGGCCTCCGTGGCGGGGAAGGAGAAGGTGACCGTGCGGGTCTCGCCGGCCTCCTCGATGGTGAAGGTCTGGGTGGCGATCTCTTGCTCGCCGAGGGAGAGGGTGAGGGCCAGCGGCTCGCCGCGGGAGCCCTTGGTCTCCGCGCCGCAGACGACGGCGACGGTGGCGACGGTCTCGGGCTCCTCGAAGGGGCGCCAGAGGACGCTCTTGCCCTCGCCGCGCAGGCCCACGCCGGTGGCGCGGGCGTAGCAGAAGGCGCCGTTCAGGGCCGCCCAGCCGTCGCGCTTGCCCGTGAGGGGGTCGCTCTCGGAGCCCAGGCGGATGGTGGCGGAGGCCTTGTTGGGGACGAGCTCGCCGCCCTTGAGGCGCTCCGGGGTTGCCAACAGGGCACCGGTATCGCCGTCCGCGCGGAGGAAGGGCACCAGGAGCAGTCCAAGGAGGAGCATCGCCCAGCGCGTCATGGCGGCGGTTCCCCTCAGGTCAGGGACCAGGCGCGTCGGGCCTCGGCAAAGGCGCGGGCGCGATGGGAGAGGGCCGCCTTCACGGCGTCGGGCAGCTCGCCGAAGGAGCGGTCGTGGCCCTCGGGCACGAAGAGCGGGTCGTAGCCGAAGCCGTGGCCCGCGTCGCGCCCCTCGGGCAGGATTGTGCCGCGGCACTCGCCGCGCAGCACACGGGTCGGCTGGCCGGGGACGGCGAGGGCCAGGGCGCAGACGAAGCGGGCCGTGCGGCGCTCGGGCGGGACGCCGGCGAGCGCGCGCAGGAGCTTGGCGTTGTTGGCCGCCGTGTCGCCGTGCTCGCCGGCGTAACGGGCGGAGCGGACGCCGGGCTCGCCGCCCAACGCGTCCACCTCCAGGCCGGAGTCGTCGGCGAGGGCGGGCAGGCCGGTGGCGTCGCGCCAAGCCTCGGCCTTGATGCGGGCGTTGGCCTCAAAGGTCAGGCCCGTCTCCTCGGGGTCGGGCACGCCCGGGAAGGCGTCCGTGCCCACGAGCTCGACGCCCGGGAGCATCCCGCGGATCTCCGCGAGCTTGTGGGCGTTTCGGGTGGCGATGAGGAGCCTCACAGGGCGCCCTCGCGGAGGCGTTGGGCCACGCCGCGCAGGCGGCGGAGCGTGCGCTCGCGCCCGAGCAGCCAGAGGGTCTCGAAGAGGCCCGGCCCCTCGGCGCGGCCGGAGACCGCCACGCGGATGGGGTGCACCAGCCCGCCCAGGCCGCAGCCCTTGGCCTCGCCCATGGCGCGCACCAGGGCCTCGAGCGAGGCGACGGTGAAGTCCGGCGCGGCCTCGATGGCGGCGGCGACCTCGTCGAGCAGGGCGGGGACGCCCTCGGCGCGGAGGCGCTTGTTCACGGCCTTCTCGTCGAAGGGGTAGTCCTCGGCGAAGAACCAGACGCAGTTGGCCGGGATGTCGGCGTAGGTCTTGGTGCGGGGCTGAATCTGGTCGAGGAGGTCGCCGCGCAGGCCGTTGAGGGGCTCGTGCGGCAGGCCGGCGGCGGCGAGGCGCGCGTCGAAGGCGGCCTCGAAGGCGTCGCGCGGCTGGCGGGCGATGTATTCGCCGTTCATCCAGGTGAGCTTCTTGACGTCGAAGCGCGCGGGGCTGGCTTTGCAGTGCGCGAAGTCGAAGGCCTCGGCCATCTCCTGGCGGGACATGATCTCGCGGTCGTCGCCGGGCGCCCAGCCCAGGAGGGCCAGGAAGTTGAAGAGCGCGTCAGGCAGGAAGCCGAGGTCGCGGAACTCGCCCACGAAGGCCGAGCCGTCGCGCTTGGAATAGGGCTTGCCCTGGTTGTTGACGATCATGGGCAGGTGGGCGTAACGCGGGATGGGGGCGCCCAGCGCCTTGAAGAGCTGGATGTGCTTGAAGGTGTTCTCCACGTGGTCGTCGCCGCGGATGATGTGGGTGACGCCCTGCGTGATGTCGTCGAGCACGTTCGCCAGGTGGAAGACCGGCGAGCCGTCGGAGCGCACGATCACGAAATCCTGCGTGTCCTTGGCCTGCTTCTTCATGTGGCCCTTCACCAGGTCGTCGTACTCGATGACGCCCTCCTTCGGCATGCGGAAGATGACGCACTCGCCCTGGCCGCCCTTGTTTTCCTTGTAGGCCAGGCCGCGGCGCAGCAGGTCCTCCGCCACCTCCAGGTGGTGCGCCCGCTGGCTGGTCTGATAGAGGATCTCGCCGTCCCAATCCAGCCCCAGCCACCGCATGCAGTCGAGCAACGCCTGGATGGCCTCGGGCGTGGAACGCTCCAGGTCCGTGTCCTCCACCCGCAGCAGGAACTCCCCGCCCACGTGCCGGGCGAAGAGCCAATTGAAGATCGCCGCGCGGATATTCCCGATGTGAACCTTGCCCGTGGGCGAGGGCGCGAAACGAACGCGAACTTGCTCTGCCATATCGATTCCTTTTGCGCACAGTATAGCACATTCCCCTACCCCACGACACGACTGCCTTTGCCCCAGCAATGGTGTCTGGGGATACGCAATACGGCGCAGGGAAACCGCAGATTTCGCAGATTGGGAGCAGGTTAAGGGCGTGCTGCCGCACGCAGGACGCGGGAAGGGAAGTTTGGAGGCTTGGAAGCTTGGCTGGCGGCCTCGTCCGTCGCCCCGCAGGGGCGCTCCTGAATCTCGTGAACCTCCTGAATCTCCTGAGCGCCGCCGGGCACGTCCCAGTCAGGCACGTCCGCAGGACGTGCCGGGGGTGCAGGGCGAACTTCGCCCTGCCGGGGCGTGGGGCAGAGCCCCACACGCCTTCAATCCTCAATTTTCCCATCCACCACTATTGCCCCAATGTTGGCTGGGGACGTGCAGAGGTGCGGAAGCCTGCTAGCGCCGGCCTTGCGAATCCCGGGCGCGCGGCAAAAAGACCCAACGGGTCGTCTGCAGAAACAGACACAAAACGCCAATAATTATAGCACACTTTTTCAGAGAAAGCAAGCACTATTTTCAAGAATCTTTCCCGGCACGGCGGCACACTCCCCCACCCCGGGGTCAGGGCGCGGATTCAAGGTCGGCCGTCGTCACGAGGGCGTCGCGCTGCAGGTAGCGGATCGCCCGCAGGAAAGCCTCGTGAGCGGCCCG
>DVOR01000066.1 GCA_018713405.1 Candidatus Spyradenecus faecavium
CGCCCGACCGTCCAGAGCGGCGAGAAGAGCTGCCACCTGCGGGTGGTCACCTCGCCGGAGGGCGTCTCCTCCGTGAACGTGGCGCGGCGGACCTGCCAGGCGGCGGGCGGGAGCGCGGTGGCCGCCTCCCCTCCCTCGAAGACGAGCAGGTCGCCCAAATGCCGCTGGGTCACCTTCGGCGCGGGGTTCGAGGACGACTGCGAGGGCGTGAACTCCGCGATGACGGCGAGGGGCGCTTCCGGGATCGCCGCGTAGTCCAGCGTGTAGGTCGGCGTCTGGCCGTCCTCGGCCGTGGACTGGGAGACGTAGAGCGCGCCCGCGCTCGCCCCGGCCACCTGCCAGGCGTCGGCGTCCGTGGGGTGCTCGGCGAGGCCCTCGCCCAACAGGAGGGGCTGTTCGGCGGCCACGCCCCCCGCCACGCGCCAGAGCGACCCCTTGCGGACCTTGAGGTCATAGCCCCCGCCCGCCGCCGCGGCATACGTCACCTTGAAGCGATGGTCGAATGCCGCCGCCGCGGCCTGTTTCTGCCCCGCCGCGGAGATGAAGGTGCCGTCTGGGCTCTCGCGGGTGGAGACGCCGGCACCGGCGAGCGGGCGCGAGCGGCGGATGGCCTCGACGATGCCGTTCAGCTGGTCGGCCGTGAGGGGCTGGCCGCGGACAAAGCGTGGGGGCAGCCGCATCACTCGCCTCCCTCGCTGGGCCCATAGAGGTCGGGGTCCCACTTGTCCGCGCCGGTCCACTGCTCGATGCGCTGGAAGGTGCCGTCGATGGCCCCCTGCAGGCGGTCGGCCGTCTTGAGCCACTCCTTGGCGAGCTTCGTGAGGCTGGAAATGTTCAGGCCGCCGGCCGGGTTATTGGCGGAGGG
Organism: Candidatus Spyradenecus faecavium; assembly: GCA_018713405.1. GTDB lineage: Bacteria > Verrucomicrobiota > Kiritimatiellia > RFP12 > DVOR01 > Spyradenecus > Spyradenecus faecavium. Next base: position 866 of record DVOR01000066.1, read on the forward strand.
TGCGCCGATCGTGCCGATGCCTCCCAGCTCGATTTTTTCGAGGTTGGGGACGACGGACGTGCGGGTGAGCACGGGCGTGTAGACCGAGAAATACTCCACCCCCTTGTAGATCTTCTCGGCGAGCGCCAGCGTGTCCCCGGTGAGCTTGGAGCCCTCGTCGCCGACCTCGGTGAGGAAGTTGGAATAGGCCTCCCACGCGCCGTCCACGCTCTCCAGGCGCTGCCACTTGCGGAGCAGCCCGATGTCCGGGCCGTTCTCCTTGCCGAAGTGCCAGTTGACGATCGGCTTCTGGACCTCCAGGAAGTCCAGGCTCCACGTCTCGATCTCGTCGCGCGCCGCGAGGGTCACCTGGAGGGTTCCCAGCCCGCCCTGCTGGCGGGTGGCGACGACGCCGGCGATGTACTCCCTGTCCGGGTTGAAGTTCGGGAGGCTGTTGCCGCCGGCGGAGGAGTTCTGCATGCCGGTGGTGCCGACCTTGAGATCCTTCGCGGTCTGCGAGATGGCCTTCCAGGCCCCGCGGTAGACCACGGTGGTGGTCTTCAGGTCGGCCTGCTTGGAGATGGTCTGCGGGAAGGTCTCCGTGGTCTCGAGCGATTCCGCCATGGCGTTCCTTTCTGTCTGGTTTGGGTCATCCCAGGATGGCGGCGCCCGCGAACCCGGAGGCGCCCTGGATGCCCTGGATGGTGTCGGGCCGGTTGCCGGCGCGGGTCTTCCACGCCTGGAAGAAGTCCCGCAGCGTCGCCAGCAGGTCGCGGTTCACGTCGCCCACGTCCACCGTGGGGCCCACCGTCCCGCCCCGCTTGGCCAGGGCGTCGGTGGTCTCGGCGGCCCGCATCAGGGAGACGGGCGGCGTCTCCTCCGTGCGGTCGTAGAGCGCGTCCAGCGCCCCCAGCCGCTGGGTCTGCGTGGTGAGCAGCCCCATGCGCGTGCGATAGTCCTCCGTCTCCGTGTCGCCCCGCTCGGCGGCGTCCTTGAGCCAGCGCTCCAGGCTCTTGATGGAGGCGTCCCCGTCGCCGTCGCGGATTTGCCTGGCACGGGCGGCGATGGCCTCCAGACGCTCGTCGTAGGTCATCGCCTGCAGGGTCTTCTGGAAGGCCTCGTCCTGCCGCCGCGTCCCGGTGGCGACGGTGTTGCCCCGGCCGATCTGCCTGATGCCCTCGACCGCCTCGCGCGAGGCGTTGACCGCCTCCGTCCACGCGTTGATGGCACCCGTGGCCGCGCCGACCGCCGCGCCGATGCCCGCGCCGACCGCCGTCCCAAGCCCGGGGATCACCGAGCCCAGCGCCGCCCCCGCGGAGGCCCCGCCTAGGAGCCCCCCGCCGAAGTTCCCGACCCAGCTGGCCTCGCGCTGCCGCCCGGGGATGGCATTGATCATCCCCGTCACGGCGCCAAGGACCTGCTGCCCGCCCCAGCCCGCCGCGAAGGCGCCGATTTGCCCGGCGATGGACTTGCCGCCGTTGGCCGGATCAGCCCCCGAATGGGCCGGGGCAAGCCCCGGCGCGGCGGCGCCTGCGTCGGAGGCCGCGCCGGGGGCCTGCGGGGCGTTTGCGGGCCCCTTGCCGGGGGCCTGCGGGGCGTTTGCGGGGGCGCCCCCGGCCCTGGACGTGTCCCCCACGACGCGGAGGGTGATGGTGCTGTCAGCCATGTCTCAGCCTTTCCATGAGTTCCTCCTCGAGGAGGGTGAAGCCCTTCGAGCCGGCGACGGCCCCCTTCCACTGGCGGAAGAGGAGGGCGACCTGGGCGGCGGGGAGGCCGTGGAGGAGGTGCGGCAACTCCCAGCGGTAGGTGCGCGCCGCCCACTCCACCAGGGCCGTCAGCCAGCCGTTGCCGGCGAGGCTTTTTTTGGCGCGTCGGCCTCCGGCCCGGGGAGGAGCGCGTAGAAGGCGCGGAGGGCCTTGACGGCCCCGAGCCAGCGCCGGGTGAAGTCGGCGGGGGCCAGCGTGTCGGCCCACGCGAAGGCATCCTCCGTCAGGGTCTCCAGGTGCCTCGCCCCCTCCGACGAGGGCAGCGACAGCAGATAGAGCCCCGGGATCGCGTCCGCGGCCGTGACCTCCCCGCCGCCGAGCAGCGGGCTCTTGATCTTCTCGAGCAGCGCCACCTGCCCGAGGGTGAGGGGCGCGGGGTCGGCGAGGGCGTCGAGGGCCGCCTGTGGGTTGTCGCTCATGGCGCGTTCCTTCCTTTCCCGGCTCACGAGCCGCTGGGCCAGTTCTCGTAACGCTCCAGGGTGAAGACCAGCTTGCGGAAGTCGCGGTTGCTCTCCACCTCCCGGCAGGAGAGGATCGCGAAGGTCTCGGCGCCGACGGTCAGGGTCGAATCCGCGCCGCCCGCCTTGAGCGCCGGCAGGCTCGCCGTGGTCGGCGCCATGATGGTGGCGGTGACGGTCCGCTTCACGTCGTAGTCCTCGCGGTGGAAGACCGCCCCCTTGTTGTCCTGGGCGTAGGCGGACTGGGCCTCCAGGGAGAGCTCCCAGTCGGTGACCACGCAGCTGGCGTAGTCCCCGCCCAGGGTCTTGTCGACGCCCCATCCGGGGGTCGTGGGGCTTGCGGGTGTGAGTGGCATGATGCTGATTCCTTTCTTGGTTAGCGGGTGACGATGGTGTCCAGCGTGGCGGTGGCCTGGAAGAGCCCCTCCACCGGCGCGTGCTCCACGGTGCGGAGCATCAGGTTGGCGCCGTCGAGGGCCAGGGCCGCGTGCCACGCGGCGTCGAGCGCCGTGGCGGCGTTGGCGCGGCAACGGTTGAGGGTGGGGTTCTCGAGCGCCGCCACCTCGACCGAGACGTTGAGGGCGGGGCGGTTGTTCTCGGCGCGGGGCGCGCGGAGGATGAGGGCGCAGCCGGTGCCGGAGAGCACGGTCCGCTCCACCTCGCTCAGGAGGTCCAGCTGGTTCTCCACCAGCACGGGCACGCCGTGCTCCGCGTACCACGGGTCCTCGGCGAGCGTCGCCTTGAGCCAGTCGAGCAGGGTTTGGATGGGGTTCGTTTCCATGGTCGGTGAGTGGTGAGTGGTGATTGGTAAATGGTAAGTGGTAATTGGTGAATGGTAAGTGGTAAATGGTAAGTGGTGGTTGGTAAATGGTAAGTGGTAAGTGGTTGCGCCCCTACGGGGCGACGGGCGACTGGAAGGGTGGCTTCGCGGGCGAAGGGCCCTGACCTATCGGGCTCGTCGGCCGAACCGTCGCGCGCCTGCGCGCGTGCCATTTACCACTTGCCATTTACCATTTACCTTTCATTGTGCGGCGTGTTGGGCCTCCGCGTCCAAGGCGTTGAGCGCCGCCCGCGCGAGGGCGCCGTCGATGGCCTCGGCGTCGGGCAGCAGCGTCGGGTCGCGCCGCTGGGTCACCGAGGCGCAGAGCGCGTACATCGGGGTCAGCCGCCCCTCCTCCGAGACCGCCAGCACGCGCGTCCCCCTGGGCCGGAAGAGCGCCTGCCCAAGCCTCTGCCCGGCCTCGCGGGGGCGCAGGCCGTAGGCCTTGGCGTGCAGGGGGATGGCCAGCGCCTTCGCCCGACGCGGGCGGATGACGACGTCGCGCAGCGCCCGCGCGATGCCCGGGTGCGTCACGCTCACCTCCGCGTCGCTCGCGTGGGCCTGCAGGCGCACCGCCTGCGCCGCGCCGGCCCAGAAGCCCGTGGGCGTGGCCCCCAGGCGCTGCGCCGTGGCGTGGCGCGTGCGCGCCACCTGCTGCAGATGGCGCATGACAAGCCGCTGCAGCGCGTCCGCGCCCGCCTTGGCCAACAGCCCCGGCGTGATGCGCTCCACCCACCGCCGGTGCCACCGCGCCAGGCTCCCCGCCGAAACCGTGATCGTCACGCTGGCGATTTGCAAGTCAAATGAGCCAGGGTCTTAGGATAGAGCCGAAATAGCTTCATAAGCTGTGAGTCCTTTCAAGGAGACGGTTCGGGAGATGCTGTTGACGAGGTGTTGGACATAGGCGACCTCACGGT
>DVOR01000067.1 GCA_018713405.1 Candidatus Spyradenecus faecavium
GGGGCGGGTGGACGGCGGGGATCGTCCCCGCCGGAGCGCCCGCACCCTTTGCGTCTTCGCGGAAAAGAGGGCACCCGCTAGTAGAGGCCGTAGCGTTTGGAGACGAGGTCGGGGGGGAGTTGCTTGACGAAGCGCGAGGGGAAGAGGGCGACCGTGCCGCCGCCGGGGGGCCGGCGGTGCGAGGGCACGCAGATGAGAAGGTCGTCCTTGGCGCGGGTGAGGGCGACGTAGAAGAGGCGGCGCTCCTCGGGGGCTTGGTCCTCCATGATGGCCTTGGCGGAGGGGAAGAGGTCTTCGTTGCACCAGATGAGGATGACGACGGGCCACTCGAGGCCCTTGGCCTGGTGGACGGTGGAGAGGCGGATGCCGGGGCGGTCGGGGTCGGAGGCCTCTGCGTCGACGTTGCTCATAAGGGCGACCTCGGAGAGGAAGTCCTCCACGGGGCGACCGTCGGCGATCTGGGAGGCGAGGGCGGCGACGTCCTGGGCGCGGTCCTCGGCGTTGTCGTAGGTGCGGCGGAGGTAGGCGCCGTACCAGGCGTCGAGGAAGCGGCGGACGGCGACGCCGCCGCGGGTGTCGAGGCCGTCGCGGCGGAAGTCGCCGAGGAGGCCGTCGATGACGCGCCAGTCGTCCTGGGCCTTTTTGGGGATGAGGGTGAGGAGCTTGAGGCGGGCGGTCTCGTCGGCGGGGTCGAAGAAGCCGCCCATGCGCTGCCAGATGCGGTCGACGGTCTTGGGGCCGACGCCGGGGAGGAGGGCCATGCAGCGGGCGAAGGCGAAGGCGTCGACGGTGCCGGCGCAGAGGCGGAGGTAGGCGACGACGTCCTTGGCGTGCTGGCTCTCGAAGACGCCCTGGCCGGAGGTGAGGGTGTAGGGCACGCGCAGGCGGCGGAGGTCCAGCTCCAGCTCCATGACGTGGTAGTGGGCGCGGTAGAGGATGGCGATGTCCTGGGGGCGGTAGCCGCTCTGGAGGGCGCGCTGGACGTGGCGGATGACCATCTGGTTCTGCTCGGCGGCGTCGTAGAGGAAGGCGACGAGGGGCTTCCGGCCGCTGGGCGGGCGCGTGGGCAGGAGGGTCTTCTGGAACTGCTCGGGGTTGCCGGCGATGGTGGCGTTGGCGACGGCGAGGATCTCGGGGGCGGAACGGTAGTTGCGCTCGAGCTTCACGATGCGGCAGCCGGGCCAACGCTTCGGGAAGTCCATGATGTTGCGGAAGTCCGCGCCGCGCCAGGAGTAGATGCACTGGAAGTCGTCGCCCACGGCCATGAGGTTGCGGTGGCGCGCGGCGAGGAGGTCGACGAGCTGGGCCTGGATGGTGTTGGTGTCCTGGTACTCGTCGACGAGGACGTGGCGGAAGCGGGCGGCGTAGAAGTCGGCGACCTGCGGGTGCTCGCGGAAGAGGCGCAGGGTGAGGGTGAGGAGGTCGTCGAAGTCCAGCGCGTTGTTCTCGCGCTTGGCCTCGGCGTAGCGTTCGGCCACGGCGAAGAGCTGGGCGGGGTCGACGGGGTCCTCGAAGAGCGTGCCCTCCATCAGGGCCTTGAGGTCGGCCTGGGTGTTGGCGGCCTTGCCGATGAGGGAGGCGATGACCTCCTTCTTAGGGAAGTGCTTCGTGTCCTTGACGAGCTCCTTCAGGCCGCGGTTGAGGAGCGAGAGCGCGTCGGCGCGGTCCAGGATGGTGAAGTCGCGGCGGTAGCCCAGCAGGGGCGCCTCGCGGCGGAGGATGCGGTGGCAGACGTGGTGGAAGGTGCCCGACCACAGCGTGGCGATGGCCGGGCCGGCGAGGGCCTGCGCGCGCTCCATCATCTCGCGGGCGGCGCGGTTGGTGAAGGTGAGCAGCAGGATGCCCTCGGGCGCCTCGCCCTGCTCCAGGAGCCAGGCCACGCGGTGGGTGAGGGTGCGCGTCTTGCCCGTGCCGGCCGCGGCCAGCACGAGCGTGGGCCCCTCGCCGGCGGTCACCGCCGCCAGCTGCTCAGGGTTCAGGATCTTCGCCCAGTCAGTCATGACTCATGGGAAAGTCTGGCGGCGCGGCAGGCGCCGCCTTCCGTTCTCTGTTCTTCGTTCTCCGGGGCGGCGGCGCCGCCCCTCACGCGAGGGTGCGGAAGTAGGCGATGGTCTTGGCGAGGCCGTCGCGCAGGGGGATGCGCGGCTCCCAGCCCAGGCAGGCCTTGGCCCAGGCGACGTCGGGCTTGCGGCGCTTGGGGTCGTCGCCGGGGAGGGGGCGCAGCACGAGCTCGCTCTTGCTCTCGGGGATCTGGCGCAGCACCTCCTCGGCCAGCTGGCGCACGGTGAACTCGCCCGGGTTGCCCATGTTCAGCACGGGGATGGCGTAGCCCTTCGGCGCGAAGAAGGCCTCGAGCGCGGCCTTGTCGGCGCGCATGTAGGCCAGGAAGCCCGCCACCAGGTCGTCCACGAACTGGAAGCTGCGCGTCTGCCCGCCGTCGCCGTAGAGGGTGATGGGCTCGCCGCGCAGGGCCTGCAGGATGAAGTTGGAGACCACGCGGCCGTCCTTCGGGTCCATGAAGGGGCCGTAGGTGTTGAAGATGCGCACCAGGCGCACGTCGGTGCCGCGGGCGCGGCGGCGCTCCAGCGCGAAGACCTCGGCCGCGCGCTTGCCCTCGTCGTAGCAGCTGCGGATGCCCAGGGTGTTCACGTGCCCCCAATAGGTCTCGGGCTGCGGGTGCACCAACGGGTCGCCGTAGACCTCGCTGGTCGAGGCGTGGAGCACGCGCGCGCCGCACCGCTCGGCCAGCTCCAGCACGCGCCGGATGCCGTCGATCGACGTGGTGAGGGTGAAGAGCGGGTCGCGCTGGTAGTGCGGCGGCGAGGCCGGGCACGCCAGGCTGAAGATCCAATCGTACGCCCCGGGAATCGGCTCGCGCACGTCCCGGTCCAGCACCTCGACGTCCAGGCCGTCCAGGTTGCTCCGCCGCCCCGTGTAGAAATCGTCCAGCACGGTCACGGCGCACCCCTCCGCCAGCAGGCGGCGGGCCAAGTTGGCGCCAATGAAGCCGGCGCCACCGCAGATCAAAACCTTTTCCATGCCCCATAGCATACCAAACCCCGCGCCCACGTGCCTCGGGGAACGTGGTATAATGGCGGCTTTCTGAGAGGAATCGTGACATGGACAAGAAAGAGGCTCCGAAGAGTGCGTTGGATGCGTTGGTGTCGCTGTGCAAGCGGCGCGGGTTCATTTTCCAGAGTTCGGAGGTCTATGGCGGCTTCGCGGGCTTCTGGGACTACGGCCCGCTGGGCTGCGAGCTGAAGCGCAACATCAAGGAGCGCTGGTGGCGGTTCATGGTGCGCGACCGCGAGGACGTCGAGGGGCTGGACGCCTCCATCATCATGCACCCGGCCATCTGGAAGGCCTCGGGCCACCTGGACACCTTCTCCGACCCGATGAGCATGTGCAAGGGCAACTGCCGCAAGCTGATGCGCGCCGACCAAATCTGGGAGATCTTCGAGGATTCGCCCATCAAGGCCGCGCTTGAGCCGCTGGTGGGCGACGCCGGCGCCGTGGCGAACTGGTGCAAGGGCAAGGGCAAGAACGTCGCCCCCGGCCTCTACACCGTGCAGCATCCCGAGCGCCTGGAGGCCATCTTCGAGACGCTCAAGACCGTCCCGGACGTGCGCGCCCTCTTCATCCTGCTGGCGACGCCGGCGGGCGAGCCCGAGGCGCTGCCCTGCCCCAACTGCGGCGGCGTCATGACCGAGCCCCGCCCCTTCAACCTCATGTTCAAGACCGTCGTCGGCCCCATCGACGACCCCTCCAACGTCGCCTACCTCCGCCCCGAGACCGCCCAGGCCATCTTCGCGGAGTTCCCCAACGTGATGGTCTCCAGCCGCCAGGCGCCCCCCTTCGGCATCGGCCAGATCGGCAAGTCCTTCCGCAACGAGGTCACCCCCCGCAACTACATCTTCCGCTCCCGCGAGTTCGAGCAGATGGAGCTCGAGTTCTTCATCAAGCCCGACGAGGCGGTGGAGCTCCTCTGCGGCCGCGTCGAGCCCCTCACCGACGACACCGACCTCTCCGAACCCAAGCCCGAGTGGGGCTGGGCCTGCTGGCACAAATACTGGGTGGAGCAGCGCAAGCAGTGGCTCGTCGCCAACGGCCTGCCCAAGGACTCCTTCGTGGAATACTGGCAGAAGCCCGACGAGCTCGCCCACTACGCCCGCGCCTGCGTCGACATCGAATACCGCTTCCCCTTCGGCACGCAGGAGCTCGAGGGCATCGCCGCCCGCTCCGACTTCGACCTCTCCCGCCACCAGGAGCACTCCGGCAAGAGCATGGAGGTCTTCGACGAGCCCCTCAAGCTCGCCGTCAAGAAGCTCTCCGACGACGAGAAGGCCGCCTTCCGCGCCAAGGTCGTGGCCGAATGGCAGGGCCGCGGCAAGACCGCCGAGGCCGCCAACGCCTTCATCGACCGCCTCTTCGAGGGCAAGTACATCCCCCACGTCATCGAGCCCTCCGCCGGCGTCGACCGCATGGCCCTGGCCCTCCTCTGCGACGCCTACGAGGAGCAGAGGCTCGTCGACGAAAAGGGCAAGGAAGACGTCCGCACCGTCCTCCACCTGGCCCCCGCCATCGCCCCCGTCAAGGTCGCCGTCTTCCCCCTCGTCAAGAACCGCCCCGAGCTCCGCAACCTCGCCCGCGACATCTTCAAGCGCCTCCAGAAGCGCTGGAACTGCTTCTGGGACGAGACCGGCGCCATCGGCCGCCGCTACCGCCGCCAGGACGAGATCGGCACCCCCTTCTGCGTCACCGTCGACTTCGACACCCTCGAGAAGGACGGCACCGTCACCCTCCGCGACCGCGACTCCATGACCCAGGAGCGCATCTCCGTCGACGACCTCATCGCCAAGGTCGACGCCGCCGTCAATGGCTGATCGGCTGATTGGAGAACGGAACGCCCCCACGGGGCGACAAAGAGGCCGCCGTCAGGCGGCTTTTTTGTCAGGGTGCCGCTGTGCCGGGAAAACGACAGAGGCGCAAGGGATGGGCACGATAGTGAGGCCCGCAGGGCCGAACGGCGAAGTGCCCAGGCCCTTGCGCACCTTCGCGTCTTCGCGGAAAACCGCCGCCCCTAAAAGGAACAGCGCCCGGAGGCGCGGAGGCTGAGGTAGGGCGGGTCGAGGTCGGGGCGCCCCAGGATGAGGTGGTCGCGCAGGGGGATGCCGATGACGCGCCCGGCGCGGGCGAGGGCGTCGGTGGCCTCGATGTCGCGCGGGGAGGGGGTGACGTCGCCCGAGGGGTGGTTGTGGGCGACGACCACGGAGCTGGCGTTGAGCAGGATCGCGCGCCGGAAGAGCGCCGAGGGGTCGATGAGCGTCTGGTCGCGCAGGCCCGAGGTGATGAGGTCGGGGTCCTCCTTGATGGGCCGCCGCCCGTGGTCCAGGAAGATCGCCCAGAAGCCCTCGCGCACGTGCCGGGTGGAGGCCGCGAAGAAACGTTGCGCCATGTCGCCGGCCAACAGCAGCGGCTTGGGCAGCTTCCCCTTCTTCTCCGGGGCGAAGACGCGCCGCCCGAACTCGATGGTGGCCAGCAGGGTGGCGATCTTGTCGTCGCCGATGCCCTTCAGCGTGTCGCGGTGCTGGGCCACGAAGGCGGCGAACTCGTCGTGGTCGTAGGTGCGCAGCTGCGCGAGGCCCCGGGGCCCGAGCGCGGCCTGGAAGTTGCGCGCCAGGTCGCGCACGTTGCACCCGCTGACGCCCGTGCGGAAGACGATGGCCAGCAGCTCGTCGTCCTCCAACGCCTCGGGTCCCAGGCGGCGGAGCCGCTCGCGCGGGCGTTCCTCGGGCGGCAGGTCGGTCATCTTGCCCATGGCAGCCCCCATTTCTCTGCGACGCGGCCGGCGAGCGACTCGATGCCGTCGCCGGGGCCGGCCTGCACCCAGTCGACGGTGAACTGATGGCGGAGGTAGGTCTCCTGCCGGCGGGCGAGCTGGCGCGTGCGCACCACGGTGCGTTCGCGGGCCTCGGCCTCGGTCATCGCGCCGTCGAGCACGGCGAAGGCCTCGGCGTAGCCGATGGCCTGCGCGGCGGTGCGCGACCACGCGGGGAAGCGGCGGCGCAGCGCCGCGGCCTCCTCCAGCAGCCCCGCGGCGTACATGGCCTCGACGCGCGCGGCGATGCGGCGGTGGAGCGTCTCGCGCGGCCAGGTGAGGGCGAGGAGCCGCGGCCGGGGCCGCTCGCCCCACCCCGCCGGGAGCGCCCCACCCTGCTCCAGGATCTCCAGGGCGCGGACCAGCCGCCGGGGGTTGGCCGCGTCGGCCACCGTCTGCCCGTGGGCGCGGAGCCGCGCGCGGAGTTCCTCCGGCGGCAAGGCCTCGAGCCGCGCGCGCAACGCCGGGTTGGCCGGCGGCGTGGGGTCAAGCCCGCGCAGGAGGGCGGAGAAGTAGAGCCCCGTGCCGCCGGCGACGATCAGCCCCGTGGGCGACGCGGCCTGGGCGCGGCGCGCCTCGGCCAGCCACGCCGCGGCGGAAAAGTCCTCCCCCGGCGTCACGAGGTCCAGCCCGAAGTAGGGCACCGCCCCGCGCTCGGCCGCCGTGGGCTTGGCCGTCCCGATGTCCATCCCCGCGTAGACGAGCATGGCGTCGGCGGAGAGGATGGGCAGCCCCAGCCGCTCGGCCAGCGCCTGCGCCACCGCCGTCTTGCCCGAGGCCGTCGCCCCGGCCAGGCAGTAGGCCGGCGACGAAGGGGAAATCACAGAGGAACACAGAGACATACACAGAGGCTCACAGAGAATCTTTCAGAAGACATCAGCCACGCCCGTCGCCCGCTTGGCGGGCGCCTCCGTTCTCCGTTCTCCGTTTTCCGTTCTCCTCTCCACAGACCCACTGGAGAACGATCAGGGCCGCCACCGCCACACAGATCGCGCTGTCGGCGACGTTGAAGCACGGGAAGTGGCTGGCGCCCCAATGGAAATCCAGGAAGTCGACCACGTAGCCCAGGCGGACGCGGTCGATGAGGTTGCCGACGACGCCGCCGAGGAGCAGCCCCGCGATGGGCGCGGAGAGCGGGTGCTCGCCGAAGATCTTCCGCCAAAAGACGAGGCACGCCGCGACGGCCAGCACGCCGAAGGCGGCCAGCCACAGCTGCGCCCCCTGAAACATCCCCCACGCCGCGCCGTGGTTGCGCACGTAGGTCAGGGCGAAGACCGGCAGCACCTCCACGCTCTCGCCGTGCGCGAAGGCGCCGAGCACCCACAGCTTCGTGCCCTGGTCCAGGGCCAGGACGGCCAACGCCACGGCCAACGCCACCAAGAATCGCCGCACCGTCATCAGCGCACCTTCACGAAGAGGAGGAAGAGGATCGGCTGGAGCAGCCCCTGCAGCAACAAGAAGCGGATCACCACCTGCTGCCCCGACCAGTGCAACGCGTTGCGGCAGTGGTCATGCAACGGGAAGGTCACCGAGAAGAAGAGGCGCTGCAGGAAGGTCTTCGGCTCGCCCGGCTTGGGCCGCGTCACGGGGCGCCCCGCCACCTTCAGCAGGCGCAGGCACGCCAGCTTGACCAGCCCCAGCCCGCCGTTGAGCAGGATCATCGGCGCCACCACGAAGATGACGCACAGGTTCCCCGTCGCCAACGCCGCCACGCCGATCACCATCCCGAACATCCGCGACCCCGCGTCGCCCATCAGCAGCGACGACGGGTAGCAGTTGTACCACAGATACGCCCCCATCGTCCCCACGAAGGTGCACGCCAGCACGGCCCACTTCGCCGCCGAGTCGCTGTGCGGGATGATGAGGTAATCCGCCACCGTCCGGTGCCCCACCACCACGTAGAGCAGGACGACCAACGCCAGCAGCGAGAGCAACGTCAGCAATCCCGCCAACCCGTCGATGCCGTCCGAGCAGTTGGTGGTGTTGATCGCGCCGAAGAGCAACAGCCCCGCGATCGGCACATACGCCCACGCCGGGATGAGCGTCTCCGCCTGCGTGAAGGGCCACCACGCCGAGACCGCCTCGCCCCGGCACAGCAGGAACGCGCACAGCAGCGACACCGCCGCGTCGAAAAGCCCCTTCTTCAGCCCCCCCCACGGCAGGTCCGCCCGGTCGTCCAGCCACCCCGACACCATGCAGAGGTAGACGCACGCCACCACCCCGATGTCCCACAGCGACTCCCACGCGTAGATCGGGAAGAAGAGCAACAGCGCCGGCAACGTCAGCACGGCCATCAGCACGCCCGCGCCCGTCGGCTTGCCCCCCGCCTTCCCCTCCGCCCCGATGGCCTTCAGCGTGCCATCCGGCAACCGCACGGCCTTGCCCCGGTCCACCGGCAACAGCCGCTTCAGCCGCGGCAGGAACCACCACACCAACACCGCCGCCAAAAAGGCCCCGCCCCCCATCATCACCGTGTGGTAGCGGAACAGACGGAACGGCCCCCAAAAGGGCTCCAGAAACTCACTCAGAAGATACAGCATAGTGCGCCTATTATAGCAAAGGGGCACCTAAGGTGCCCCTTTGCCAGAGAACAGAAAACAGAGAACAGTGAACAGAGAACAGTGAACAGAACGCGCGCAAGCGCGCGACGGGCAAGCCGCCGTCAGGCGGCAAGGTGGGGTGCCCCGCCGCAGGCGCGGGTGTCGGGGTGTGGGGGCTTGGCCCCCACGGCGGCTTTCCTGAATCTCGTGAATCTCCTGAATCTCCTGAGCGCCCCGGGGTGTGGGGGCTTGGCCCCCACGGCGCCCCGTCCTATTGGTCCTATTCGTCCTATTGGTCCTACCGCGCCGTCCAAGAAGTCTCCCCGAAACCCTAAGGGGTCCTGGGCGAAACCCTAAGGGGTTCGACCCGAAACCCTAAGGGTTTTGGGCCAAACCCTTAAGGGTTTCGGAAATTCATCTGCACTTATGCAGAATCGGCCGCTTGCGCGGCCGATTCGGAAGTTTGGCAGTTTGGAGGTTTGGAGGCTTGGTTGGCCGCCGTGTTGGGCCACGCCTACCCCCGGGACACAGGCCCACCGTCCACCCACGCCCCACCCCGGCCACCTCGGCATCCGCCGCTTGGCGGCGGGGCCGGGGAAACGAGAGGCGCAAGGGATGGGCACGGTAGTGAGGCCCGCAGGGCCGAACGGCGAAGTGCCCAGGCCCTTGCGCACCTTTGCGTCTTCGCGGAAAACCGCCGCCGCGCGTCAGCGCCCCACTTCCTCCGCGTCGCGGGCGGAGAGGAGGACGGCGCGGAAGAAGTTGCAGTCGGTGTCGAGGATGAGGACGCGGTCGCCGTTGAGGTCCTCGGGGTAGAGGCGGCGGACGAAGCGCCAGTCGGGGTCGTCGAGGGAGACCTTGCCGAGGAGGAGGAGGACGCCGTCGCCCTTGATCTCGTCGATGGCCTTGCCGTCGCTGGTGAAGCGGAGGGAGACGGTGGGCTTGGGGGCGGAATCGGCGCCTTCGCCGAGGGCGTCGGCGCTCTCGTCGTAGGTGCCGACGGCGGTGAAGGCGAGGTCGACGTCGGCGATCTGGGCAGCGTCGGCGAAGCCGAGCCAATACTTTTCCGCGGCGGTGACGCCGTCGGCCTGGGTCTGCTTGACGATGGCGTCGGGGGCGACCTGGCGGAGCCACGCGAAGAAGCCCGCGTCCTCGGAGTTGAGGGCGCCGGCGCGGTCGAGGAGGGCGGCGCCGGGGGTGTAGACGAGGGTGAGGACGTAGTCGGTGTCCTGCTCGAGGAGGGTGTCGTCGAGGGTGAGGGAGGCGTCGGCGGCGAGGGCGCCGGCGTCACCGACGGAGAAGGTGGTGAGGCGGCGGGCCTGGGCGGGGTTGAAGGGGCGGCCGTTCTTGGTGAGGGAGTCCAGGCGGAACCAGTTCGCGTCCCAGGGCTGGGCGACGGAGAGGGTGTAGCGGTCGCCGAGGAGGCCGCGGAAGGAGACGGTGCGGCCGGTGGTCGCCTGGGAGCTGTTGCGCGTCAGGCCGAGGAGGCCGTCGCCGCCGACGATCTGGGCGGAGACGGTGCGGGTCTCGCCGGCGACGACGTTGCGGTAGGCGGACTTGGGCTGGGTGTAATGGAAGGGGCCGTTGTCCCACTGGTTCGGGCCGGGCAGCGCGTTGGAGCCGTCGGGGGCGGAGGCCCAGACGGTGCCCAGGTCGATCGGCGTCGTGACGCCATCCTCGTCTTGGGTCTTCGTGCAGTCGCCGAGCAGGTAGCTCCAGGTGGGGATGCCATCCCCCGAGGTGACCTCATCCTCCGTGGCGGGGTCCGTGTCGGCCCCCGTCCCCGGGGCCGGGTCGCTCCCCTGGATGGGCTTCAGGTCCAGGCGGGCCTTGACGGCGCGCACGGGGTTGGAGACGACGGCGGAGGCGTTCTCGATGTCGACGGCGCGCTGGAGGCGGTTCATCAGCGTGTCGAAGTCCCAGCCCTCGGGATAGGAGCAGAAGAGGACCTCGTCGGCGACGACGCCGTTGTCGCGGACCAGCTCGATGGCATAGAGGGCGCCCTCGGCGTAGTCGGTGCCGGTGGTGAAGTCCAACGCACCCTCGGGGAGGGCGGCGGCGGAGACGGCGGGGGCGGGGAACCAGGTGAAGCCGTTCGCGTTGCCCGTGCCGTCAGCCGCGACGGCGTAGCCGGTGTCCGGGTTGAAGTTGATCTCCGCGGAGGCGTCATCCTCCGCCATGCCGAAGCCGACGGAGCCATCGGCGGCGCCCTGCTCGGCGACGACGTAGTAGTCCAGGTCGTAGGCGTTGAGGTCTTCGGCGTTGCCGTTGCGGATGCGGCGGAAGGGCACCCACCCCTTGAGCTCGGCGGAGTCGCCGAAGGCCGTCCACGCGATCGGGACGTCGAGCGGGTCCGTGGAGAGCGGGAGGGGGGCGACCTTGAGGCGGATGGACCAGCCGTCGAGGGAGCGCTTGGGGCGGAGGTACTGGGTGATGGGGTCGTAGACGGGGAAGTCGGCCTCAAGGGGGTCGCGGTAGGTCAGGTTGGCGGGGTCGTCGCCTTGGCTGACGATGGCGACGGGGGAGGCGTCCATGGCGAGCTCGACGGCGTAGGTGAGGTGGCTGTCGGGGTTGGTCTTGGAGCGCGGGGGGCGGAGCTCGTTGAACCAGACGCCGTCGGGGGCGATGTCGTAGACCCAGGCGTAGGGGGAGACGCCGGCGGTGGCGGCGGCGTTGATGTTGGCCTCCTCGTCGGGGAGGTACCAGGGGCAGTAGGCGTCGAGGCCGTCGGAGGTGAAGTTGGCGATGCCCTGGGCGTCGACGAAGGTGGTGTCGTTGCCGATGACGATGGCGAAGCGGAGGACGGCGCCGTTCTTCCAGACGGTCTCGTCGCTCATGTCGATGGAGGCGGAGAAGGGCAGGAGGCCCTCGGCGTTGGTGAAACGGCCGTCGGCCTGGGCGGCGGCGAACGCCTCGTCGCTCATGGTGTGGAAGGCGATGCGGAGGTCCTCGGCGAGGTGCTCGGGGAGGGGATCGTCGAGGTCGGGCGTGACGAGGCCGCTCTCGGGGCCATTCTCGAGGTCACGGTAGCCAGCGAATTGCAGGGGGACGATGCCGGCGGCCGCGAAGTAGCGCCCGGCGGCGGTGGTGGAGCCGATGTTGCCCTGGAGGGTGGTGCGGACGGCGTTGATGGAGAGGGAGGTGGCGGAGCCGTTGAGGATGGAGGGGGCGCCGCCGAGCCAGCGGGTGAGGGGCCAGTTGTCGAAGAAGTCCTGACGGGCGCTGGCCTGCGCGGCGTCGGCGCCGAGGGGGTCGGCGGCGTCGACGACGGAGGCGGGGATGAGGGCCCAGACGAGGTAGGGGCGGTAGGCGCCGCTGCGGAAGGTCTGATAGACGTCGGTGACGGTGGTGCCGAGGGCGCCGCCGAGGAGGCCGCGGGCAGGGTCGAGGACGGCGGCCATGCCGAGGCGGTCGCCGACGAGGGGCTGGTGGAGCCAGCCGTGGACGTTGGCGTGCTCGCCGCGGGCGTTGCCGTCCTCATCGGTCCAGATGGGGAAGGTGGTGGCGTCGCCGCCCTTGTCCGCGATGGGGTCGCCGGCAGCGTCGACGGCGAAGAAGGTCTGGGTGGCGAGCCAGGCGCCGGGACCGGATTCGCCCTGGTCGAAGGAGACGACGACCTGGTTCTGGGCGGAGACGGGCTCGTCGACGAAGAGGAGGGTGATGACGAAGTCGTCCTGGTCGGCGAAGGTCTCGCCGTCGCCTTCGTCGAAGTCGCGGTTGAAGGTGACGAGGCCGGTGGCGGCGTCGACGGTGGCGCGGCCGCCGAGGGTGAGCCAGTCGGAGCGGCGGATGGCCTCCTTGGAGGCGTCGTCGGCGACGGCGTCGACGAGGCCCTGGAGGCGGGTGTACTCGTCCGCGACGTTGTCCCCGGTGAAGATGCCGCCGGGGGCGCCGACGAGCATGACGTGGCCGATGAGGTCGGGCGGGAGGGCGATGGAGGAGAAGCAGTAGCCGGAGCGGGGGCGGAAGGAGAGGACGTGGTCGCGGCCCGCGGCGGAGAGGTAGACCCAGTCGCCGCCGGCGTGGGTGACGGTGTCCTGCTCGGTGCGGCCGGCGACGGTGGAGTCGGAGAAGTAGCCCTCGGTCCAGACGCCGCAGGCGCCGGTGCCGAAGGCGGCGTTGCGGGGGGTGACGGTGAAGGCGACGCGGTTCCAGTCGGGGTCGGGGTCGGGCGTGACGGGGTTGCCGTTGCCGTCGAGGTTGTCCCCGCCGAGGGTGGCATCGCGGAAGGCCCACTCGGTGCGCTCGGCGGCGACGGAGGAGATGCCGAGGACGTCCGCGTTCTGGCTGCTGGCGACGAGCCGGCCGACGAGCTGGACGGTGCCCTCCACGGTGGTGGAGTCGGTGACGCCGTTGAAGACGTTGCCGGAGCCACCGGCGGAGAGCCACGGGTTCGTCGTCAGGGAGGTCGGGCCGTTGACGGGGGTGCCGCCGGTGGCGTCGGCGGCGAGCCAGACGCCGCCCTCGGCCGCGCCGCAGGGGCGGATGAGGACGTAGGCGGCCGTCCCGTTCTGGGGGGCGTAGACGCCGGCGGTGTGGTAGGCGTAGGAGACGGAGCCGGACTGGGAACCGGTCGCGGAGACCAGAGCAGAGCCCTCCTGCGCGCCGGTCGGGCCGTAGCTCTGGACGCCCCAGTTGTTGGCGTAGGCGGAGGGCTGCGGGACGCCGGCGGCGGTGATGCCCGCGCGCAGGATGGGGAGGACGACCTCGGCGGAGAGGGCGGTACCGTCACCGGCGGGGCTGGCGATGTTCACCTCGTTGACCCAGGCGGACTCGACGGGGGTGGAGTAGAGGTAGAAGTGGGGGAGGTCGATGGTCCGGGTGAGGGGGGCGTACCACGCGGGGAAGGTGAAGGGATCGACGCCCTCGCCGGGCAGGGCCTGGCGCATGAGGAAGTCGACGGAGCCGGTGCCGGTGTCGGTGGGGAAGGTGACGGTGTAGACGCCCCACGCGAAGTAGGGGATGGCGGGCTCGATGTCGTCGCCGGTGAGAGGCGAGGCATCGAGGTCGGCGTAAGCGGTACCAAGGACGCCGACGAGGGAGGCGTTGGCGAAGCGGCCCGAGACGGGGTCGAGGCGGACGGAGCGGGCGCCTGCGGCGGTGAGGGCGCCGGTGTCGCTGAGCGCGGCGGTGGCCTGGGCGAGGGTCAGGCCCTCGAGGGTGGTGAGGCCGAGCCAAGGGGCGTTGTCGGGGTCGGTCTCGGTGCGGTGGGCGGGGTCGGGATAGAGGATGAGGATGGAGGAGAGGGAGACGGTGGCGCCGGCGTCCTCGGAGATGCGGGAGAGGAGGGCGGCGTCATAGTCGGCCTCGAAGCCGAAGCCGCTGCCCCACCAAGGCTGGTTGCGGCGGGCGGAGACGGGAACGTCGCCGTTCTCGTCAGGCTCGCCGAGGGCGGTGCAGGGGCGGACGCCGGTGATGATGGAGCGGGCCCCGGGGTCGTTGGGGTTGAAGGCGAAGGTGGCCTCGGCCTCGAGGAGGTAGCGGTAGTTCTCGTTGTCCTCGTAGCCCGGGTTCGTGTTGTAGAGGGAGGCCGCGATGGAGAGGGTCGTGAGGCCGTTGACGCCGGAGAGGGGCACCCAGCCATCCGTGGAGGCGGCGCCGAAGTCGAAGGTGACGCCCGTGAGCAGGTCGCCCAAGGCGGGGAGGTCGCGACTGTCGTCCGCGCCGTCGGACTCGCCGAGGTAGGTACCGGTCTCGGCGTCACGGATGCGGACGCGGACGCCGTCGAGGGTGTGGAAGGGCAGGGCCTGGTAGGTGAGGGTGGCGGTGGGGTGGCCGCCGGGGGCGACGGACCAGGTGGCGGGGGCGTTGCCGCCGCGGCGGGTCTCGGTGGGGGCGGTCGCGTCGGGGATGTGGAGGGTGTGGATGCCGGCGCCGGAGATGGTGGAGGTGACGCCGCACTGGGAGAGCCCGGCGTATTGGACGAGGAACTGATCGGGGTTGACCTGGCGCGGCGTGACCTGGACGACGGGCGCGGCGGCGGCGTCGACGAGGGTGAGGCCGTTGCCCGTGACGGGCTCGGCGGGGCGGGTCTGCTCAGTGGGGTTGAAGTCCGCGGGGAAGGCGCCGTCGACGAGGATGTGGGTGAGGTCGCTGGGGCCGTTGAGGCCCACGCCGAAGACGTCGTTGCGG
>DVOR01000068.1 GCA_018713405.1 Candidatus Spyradenecus faecavium
GGGGGCGTGTGTCCGAGAGGCGGCGGGGGTGCATTCCTAACGAAAATCTTACATTCCGCACGGTTTTTTACTTGTCGGGAAGGACGTTCCTATGCTAAAATGGGCGTGATTTTTTGGTGGCGGCGTGCGCCCCCGAAATCACCCTAAAAACGAGGTCCGTATATGCTTCAGCAAGGTCTGGTTCTTCTCGTCGCAGGCATGGGTATCGCCATCCTGTTCTTGTTTGTCCTGTCGCTGGTGACCACCGGCATGAGCGCCCTCCTGCGGGCCTTCCCGGCGCTGAACGTGCTGCCGGACCCGGAGCCGAAGAAGAAAGCCGCCCCCAAGGCCGTCGCCGGCGAGGATGAGGCCGTCGCGGCCGCCATCGCCATCGCGCTGAAGCGCAAGTAAGCCCCACCCCTTTTCCCCACCCCATCAAGAAAGTTCAGGTCTCAGAGCAATGAGCAAGAAGATCAAGTTCATGTGCACCGCGTTCCGCGACGGCTTCCAGTCCGTGTACGGCGCGCGCGTCCTCTCCAAGGATTTCATGCCCGCGGTGAAGGCCGCCTACGATGCGGGCATCCGCTGGTTCGAGGCCGGCGGCGGTGCGCGCTTCCAGAGCTGCTACTTCTACTGCCGTGAGGACGCCTTCGACGTGATGGACGCCTTCCGCAAGACCTGCCCGGACGCGGACCTGCAGACCCTTTCCCGCGGCGTGAACGTGGTGGGCTTGGACAGCCAGCCTTCCGACATCATCAAGCTGCACGCGGACATGTTCAAGAAGCATGGGATGACCACCATCCGCAACTTCGACGCGCTCAACGACGTGAACAACCTGAAGTGGTCGGGCCAGTGCATCCATGACGCGGGCCTGAAGCACGAGGTCACCGTGACGATGATGGGCCTGCCCCCCGGCGTGGACAACAAGGGCGCCCACACCCCCGAGTTCTACGCCGAGCGCATCAAGCAGATCCAGAAGGCGAAGATCCCCTTCGACCGCGTCTGCTTCAAGGACGCCTCCGGCACCACCCCGCCCCGCGTTGTCTTCGAGACGATCAAGGCCGCCCGCAAGCTGCTGGGCGACAAGGTGCACATCCAGTTCCACTCGCATGAGACCGCCGGCAACGGCCTGACCTGCTACCTCGCGGCCCTCGAGGGCGGCGCCGACGGCATCGACCTCTCCCTGGCGCCCGTCTCCGGCGGCACCTGCCAGCCCGACGTCATCACCATGTGGCACGCCCTGCGCGGCTCCAACTTCGACCTGGACATCGACATCGAGAAGATCCGCGCGGCCGAGGACGTCTTCAAGGATTGCATGAAGGATTACTTCCTGCCCCCGGAGGCCATCCACGCCAACCCCGTCATCATCTGGTCGCCTATGCCCGGCGGCGCGCTCACGGCCAACACCCAGATGCTGCGCGACAACAACCTGATGGACAAGTATGACCAGATGATCGACGAGATGTACGACTCCGTCCGTTGCGGCGGCTTCGGCACCTCCGTCACCCCCGTCTCGCAGTTCTACTTCCAGCAGGCCTTCAACAACGTCATGTTCGGCAAGTGGAAGAAGATCGCCCCCGGCTACGGCAAGATGGTGCTCGGCTACTTCGGCAAGACCCCCGTCGCGCCCGACCCCGAGGTCGTCAAGATCGCTTCCGAGCAGCTCGGCCTGGCGCCCACCACCGAGACCGTCCTCGAGATCAACGACAAGGATCCCAAGAAGGGCCGCAAGGCCGCCGAGCAGATGCTGACCGAGGCCGGCCTGCCCGTGACCGACGAGAACGTCTTCATCGCCGCCTCCTGCCTGGAGAAGGGCATCGCCTACCTCAAGGACCCGGCCAAGGCGCCGCTCGGCATCCGCCTGAACGAGAAGCAGGCCGCCGCCGGCAAGGACGGCCCCTGCACCGTGACCCTCAACGGCAAGGCCTACGGCGTCGAGATCAAGAACGGCCAGGCCATCGTCAACGGCAAGCCCTATGCCTTCACCGTGGCCGACGGCCTCGTCGCCGCCCCCGCCGCGACGGCCGCCGCCCCCGCCTCCGCGGGTGACACGCAGGTCACCGCCCCCGTCCCGGGCCTCATCCTGCGCATCACCGCCCAGCCCGGCACCCCCGTCAAGAAGGACGACGAGATCCTCGTCATGGAGGCCATGAAGATGGAGATGCCCATCAAGGCCCCGAAGGACGGCGTCGTCGCCTCCATCCCCGTCGCCACCGGCGACAAGGTGAACACCGGCGACGTCCTCGCCACGATGTAAGCGAACCAAGGAGAGCACTCCATGTTGAAGCACATCACCCTGGGCCTCGCCCTCCTCATGGGAGTCTGCGCCTTCGCGCAGGCCCCCGAGGCGGCGAAGACCGACGACAAGCCGAAGGCCGTCTATGACAAGGACGCCATCTACTACGTGGACGGTGAGGCCCTCACCGCCGACGAGATGGTCACCCGCGTCAAGGCCGCCATCAACAAGAACCAGGCCGACCTCGAGATGATCAAGGACGCCATGGCCGCCGGCCAGAAGACCGCGACCGACGGCACGCCCCTGGCCAAGATCAAGACCCGCCTGGAAGTGCAGAACCAGCTGGGCGAGGACTTCCTCAACAGCCAGGCCAACTCCTTCGAGGGCGTGAACTCCATCGTCCAGCTCGTCAAGATGCGCCGCCAGGTGTTGCAGGCGAACGACAAGGCCGTGGCCGAGCCCAACGACTCCCACATCCGCCTGCATGGCTCCTACATCCACATCACCAACGGCTTCATGACCACCGACGCCACCCCCGGCGCCGTGAAGGAGGAGTACGAGCCCTACAACTACTACGTCAACGACAAGGGCGTGCGCCAGCTCAAGTTCCCCGACCTCATCGGCAAGCTGATTGACCTGCCCACCGTGAGCGGCGTCATCCACTCCCACCAGGTCGGCGACTGGCAGCTGATGGTCAAGCGTATCAAGGACCTCTGGTCCTCCACCGGCATCATGGGCTTCACCCTCAAGGATCCCGATCCGCCGCGCGCCAACCCCGACCCGCTCCCGGCCGCCCACCCCGACACGGTGTTGCCCTTCGGCATCAGCCAGCTGGTCATGATCGCCATCTGCCTGCTGCTGATCTACCTGGCCATCGTCAAGGAGTTCGAGCCCCTGCTGCTCCTGCCCATCGGCTTCGGCGGCCTGCTCGCGAACATCCCGTACGCCGGCATCACCGCGGGTCCCCTCCTGGACACGATGGGCAACGTCGTCGAGCCGGGTGGCTTCCTCTACTACACCTTCGACTTCGGCGTGAACAGCGGCCTCTTCCCCATCCTCATCTTCATGGGCGTGGGTGCGATGACCGACTTCGGCCCGCTGATCGCCAACCCCCGCACGGCCCTCCTCGGCGCCGCCGCCCAGCTGGGCATCTTCCCCGCCCTCCTCGGCGCCCTCGCCCTGACGCTCTGCTTCGACAGCATCAACTTCTTCATCACCGACGCCGCCTCCATCGGCATCATCGGTGGCGCCGACGGCCCCACGGCCATCTGGCTGACCACGAAGCTCTCGCCTGACCTGCTCGGCGCGATCGCCGTGGCCGCCTACTCCTACATGGCCCTCGTGCCCGTCATCCAGCCTCCGATCATGAAGCTCTGCACCAACAAGGAGGAGCGCCTCATCAAGATGAAGCAGCTCCGCCCCGTCACCAAGATGGAAAAGGTGCTCTTCCCCATCACGGTGCTCCTGCTCTGCGCGGCCTTCCTGCCCTCCGCCGCCCCGCTTATCGGCGCGGTCATGCTGGGTAACCTCGCCAAGGAGTGCGGCGTCGTCGACCGTATCTCCGACACGATGGCCAACAGCCTCATCAACATCGTTACCATCCTCCTCGGCCTCTCCGTGGGCTCCAAGCTCGCCGCCGAGAAGTTCCTGACCTTCGAGACCCTCGGCATCCTCGTCCTCGGCGTCATCGCCTTCGGCGTGGGCACCGCGGGTGGCGTCTGGATGGCCAAGCTGATGAACCTCTTCTCCAAGGAGAAGATCAA
>DVOR01000069.1 GCA_018713405.1 Candidatus Spyradenecus faecavium
ACCCGCCGGCGATGGAGACGCGGAGGTTGGGGCGCTCGGCCAGGAGCGGCAGGGCCTCCAGGAAGTCGGCGAGGTCGGAGAGGTCGGCCCGCAGGGAGAGGACGGCCAGGCGGAAGAGCTGGGAGGCACCCTTGGGGCGGACGGGCGGCGGCGGGAGCGGCATGACGGCCGGCGCGGGCAGGGGCGGGATGACGGCGATGCGCCCCAGCAGGCCCGTCTCGCGCAGGCCCGCGGGGCGGCAGGGCGCGTCGGCGACGACCAGCCCCACGGCGCGGAGGGAGCGTTTGCTGCGGGCGCGCGCCCAGGCCGTCAGGTCGTGGCCCGAGGCCGTGCGCCACTCGAAGACCAGCCGCACGCCGAAGAGCCAGGCGAGCAGCGTGCCCACCCGCACGGCGCGGTCGGCGCAGTGGACGGCGTCGTAGCGCGTGTGGAGGAGGAGCCGGGCGGCGGCCAGGGCTGTGACGAAGGTGGCCCAGCGGCGGCGCAGGCCCGTGCCGTAGGGCGGGAGCGAGCGCGCGAAGGGCACGGGCAGCGTGCGGTAGACATGGTCGGCCAGGCCCTTGGGCCACGCGTCCCCCCGGGGCAGGGTCAGCACATCCACCGAGAGGCCCGCGCGCCGCATGAGCGTGAGCATCTCGAAGGTGCGCCGCGCGTGCGGGGTCTCGGCCCGCAACGCCTGGGTGTGGATGTAGAGGACGCGCGGCATCGCACTCAGAGCAGGCGGAGCTGGGCGCCCTGGCGGTGGACGTGCATCTTGCGGACCGTCCACTCCACGTCGAGGCCCGAGACGTAGTCGCGCAGGCGCTTGCCGAGGGCGTCGTCGTCGTCGATGGCCACGGCCACGATGGTGGGGCCGGCGCCGGAGATGTAGGCCGCGACGGCCTCGGTCTCCTCCGCCGCGAAGCGGAGCACGTCGGCGCCCTGCGGGATGAGCTGCAGGCGGTATTCCTGGTGGATGCGGTCCTTCATGCCGGCGCGGATGAGGCGCGGGTCGGCCCGCTCCAGCCCCTCGAGCAGGATGGGCACGCGGGAGAGGTTGTAGATGCAGTCCGTGAGGGAGTAGGTCTTCGGCAGGGCGGCGCGGGCGGCCTCGGTGGGCACGCGGACGTCAGGCATCATGGCGTAGAAGCTGAGGCGGTCGCTGATGGGGTAGCGGTGCCAGTAGACCAGGCCGTCCTCGACCACCGCCGCGACGAAGCCGCCCAGGGTGGCCGGCGCCACGTTGTCGGGGTGGCCCTCGATGCGGGTGGCCGTGCGCAGGATCTGCTCCGTGTCCATCGCCAGCTCGCCCAGGGTGTTCGCCGCCATCACGCCCGCCACCACGCAGGTGGAACTGGAGCCGAGCCCCGAGCAGACGGGCAGGTCGGTGTCGAAGGCGATGCGCAGGTTCGGCGCCAGGCGGCCGTGCTGCGCCAGCACCTCGCGGACCGTGGTGTAGAGCAGGTTCTTCTCCGGCTCGGCGAACTCCGGCAGGCAGCCCTCGATGCGCAGGCGCTCAGGGCAGTCCGTGTCGAAGACGAACCGGTTGTACATGTCAAAGGCCAGGCCCATCACGTCGAAGCCCGGGCCCACGTTGGCGCTCGTCGCCGGCACCGAAATCTTGAATCTCATCTTCTGTCCTCTCGCATAACCGCGATAGTATAGCACACCCGCCCTCGCGACGCATCTGCCTCCCGGCGCACCAAGAGTGCCCGGAAAATCGTGGGGGACACAGCGTGACGCGGCGCAGGGAAACCGCAGATTGCGCAGATTGGGGCAGATTAGGGGCGTGCTACCGCACGCAGGACGCAGAAGAGGAGGGTTGGAAGTTTAGAAGCTTGGAAGGCTGGTCTAGACACACCGTCCTATTCGTCCTATTTGTCCTACCGTGCCGCTTGGCACGTCTCGGTTAGACACGTCCGCAGGACGTGCCGGGGGTGCAGGGAGAACTTCTCCCTGCCGGGGCGTGGGGCAGCGCCCCACACTCCTCCAATCCCACTCCCCCCCTTTTCCTTTCCTTCGACTCCTTTGTGTTTTCCCCTGACACTGCTGGACGCACGCGGAGGGTGCCCGGCAAAAAAGATGGATGGGCGGTGTCATCTTTTCGCCGTCCCGGCGTAAACCTCCAGTGATGAAGCCGTGGAAGAGGCATTCGTCGGCGTAGCCATCCGGCGATGGCGCGTTTCTGGAACCCAAGGACGGGTTTCCATCTCCGCGGCACGCATCGCAACTCGCAAAGGAGTCAACCATGGGCTTTCTCGAAGACTTCCAGAAGGGTTTCCAGCAGGCTAAGGGGCGGACCTCCACCGGCCAGGCGCTCGCCGCCTCCGCGCTTGTCGCGGGCGTCGTCGCCGCCGCGAAGGCGCTCTCCGGCGCGTCGAGCACGCCGTCGAAGAAGACGACGAAGCCGCGTCAGTGAGGCGCGCGCAACGCCGTGTCGCGGGGCCTCGGTGCCCCGCGCACGCGGCCTTGCCGCCGCTTTCCAGATCCTGGGTGACCGGGCGTCCAGCCTCAGACGGAGGTCCGCCTCCGCCGGCGTGTCTTTTCCCCCCGCGCCCCTTTCGCGCCTGACCGCCCGGCCCCCCGGTTTCGCGGTTTTGCGGCAAGCGCGGCGGAAGAGGCTTGCGGGGAGCGGGGAAGTGTGGTATACTGCGGTCATTCTTTTGCGCGATTGTAGCTCAATTGGATAGAGCGTTGGCCTCCGAAGCCAAAGGTTGCGGGTTCGACCCCCGCCTTTCGCACCATTTCCCGGGAGCGTAACCATGGCAGTAGACTTGAAGTCCGCGTATAAGACGGTGATGGACGACCATTTCGCGCCTACGATGGAGATTTCCTTCGTGGATGGCGGCAAGCGTCAGACGCTGGTCTACGAGAAGGTCGCCTGGACGATCGACGGCGTGCGCAAGGGGTTGCGCTACGGTGAGAACCCGGGGCAGGAGGCGGCGATGTACCGCCTGGTGAATGGGAACCTGGCGTTGGGCGACGTGCAGACCATCCTGCCCGGGCGCGGGTTGGTGACGGACGCGGAGCTCCTCCAGTTCGGCAAGCATCCCGGGAAGATCAATCTGACGGACGCGGACAACGCGCTGAACATCCTGCGTTTCCTCTCGGCCACGCCGTGCGCTGTCATCGTGAAGCACAACAATCCGTGCGGGGTGGCGAAGGGCGCGACCCTGGCGGAGGCCTATGACCGCGCGAACCAGGCGGACATCCTGGCCGCTTTCGGCGGGTGCATCGCGCTGAACCGGACGTGCGACCGCGAGACGGCGGAGCTGATCACGCGCAACTACGCCGAGGTGGTGGTGGCGCCTGACTATGAGCCCGCCGCTCTGGAACTCTTCCGCGCGAAGAAGAATCTGCGCGTGATGCAGATCGGCGAGATGGCCCGTTTGGAGACCTACGCCGCGGAGCGCTTCGTGGATTTCAAGAGCATGATGGACGGCGGCATCATCGCGCAGCTGAGCTATCTGCCTGAGGCGCGCACGGTGGACGCCTTCATCACGCCCGAGGTCATGGACAAGGAGGGCAAGGTGCACCGTATCGCCCGCATGCCCACCGCGAAGGAGCTGGATGACCTGCTCTTCGGGTGGCTGGTGGAGAGCGGCGTGACCTCGAACTCCGTGCTCTACGTGAAGGACGGCGTGACGGTGGGCATCGGCACGGGCGAACAGGACCGCGTGGGCGTGGCTGAGATCGCGCGCGACAAGGCCTATCGCAAGCTGGCGGACCGTTATGCCCGTGAGACTTTCAAGACGCCCTACAACGAGCTGAACGACGCGGCGAAGCAGGCCGAGTGCGACGCCTTCGCCAAGGAGACGAACGGCGGTCTGAAGGGCGCCGCGATGGTCTCCGATGCCTTCTTCCCCTTCCGCGATGGCGTGGAGGTGGGCATCCGCGAAGGTGTGGCCGCAATCGTCCAGCCCGGCGGCTCGCTCCGCGACTGGGACGTCATCGACTGCTGCAACGAGCACGGCGTGGCGATGGTCTTCACCGGCCAGCGCAGCTTCCGTCACTGAGGTGCCCCATGCGCGCGTGGACGGTCTTGGCGGTTGGTGCGGCGTTGCTCGGCGCGGGATGCGCGGCGACGATGGAGGGCTATGCCGACCCGGCCGCCCTCACGCTGAAGAGTCCCGTGGTCAAGGCCACCACGCTCGACATCCCCGTGCGCTTCTTTGAGGAGGAGCTCGCCTCGCGGTGGCAGCACCACGGGATGGGGATCATCAACGACCAAGAGACCTTCCAGAAGCTCTGGAAGATGTATGCCGCCGAGGTCACGGCTTTGCCGCCGGCGGTGGACTTCGAGAACTTCGCCGTCCTCTTCGTCTACGACCCGGAGCACTACAATCTGGTGGACATCCGGGGGCTCAACGTGTGGCAGGGCATCGCCAACCCCATCGTGGCGCACACGGATTGGACGCTCACCATCGGCGGCGACCCCATGATGCGCAAGATCAACACGCAGAAAGGCAAGCCCGTGCCCGAGCCGAAGGTCAACGTGGCGCTCCTGCCCATCCTGCGCAACTCGCCCCGCCACCCCGGCGTGACCGCGCTCCTGGTGGAAGGCAACCCGGAGGATGAGGGCGCCAGCCGCGTCATCCCCGTGCCGGAGGCACCCTGAGGCCATGCACCGGCAGCTCACTTTCCGTGAGGCCTGCGCCCGCCTGCGCATCCCCGAGCAACGCCTGCGCGACGCCGTGAAGTACGGCGAGGTGCCTTGCCGCAAGCAGGGCGACGACGTCGTCTTCGACGCGGAGGCGCTGGACGCCTGGGGCTCCAACCGCATCCTCTCCATGCGCCAGCGCGACCTGCTCCCCGAGCATCTCGCCGCCACGCGCCAGGACTCCAAGGTGCCCGCCGAGGACATCCTCCTGCCGCACCTGCTCAAGCCCGGCTACATCGACCTCGATTTCCGCGCCAAGACCCGCGCCGGCGTCATCCGCGACCTGGTGGGCCGCGCCGCGGAGCTGGAGTTGCTCTACGATCCCGGCGACCTGCTCGCCCAGCTGGAGGAACGCGAGGCCCTCGCCTCCACGGCCCTCCCCGGCGGCATCGCCCTGCCGCACCCGCACCACCAGGACCCTTACCTCATCACCGAGCCCTTCATGCTTCTGGCCCGCGTGCGCAAGCCCATCTGGTTCGGCGCGCCGGACGACGCGCCCACCGACCTCTTTTGCCTGATTTGCTGCGGCGAGAATATGCGTCACCTCCACGTGTTGGCGCGCCTGTGCATGATGATCCGCGAGACGGACTTCCTTGGCGCCGTCCGCGCCGCCGCCACGCCCGAAGAAGCCCTCGAGGCCGCCTTCGCCGCCGAACGGACCGTCCTCGCCTCGTTGCGCTGAGCCCCGCGTGCGTCGCAGGGGATTCAGGAGGAACACGAGATTCAGGAGGATGTGCGCCTGCGCGCCCCCACATCTGTTTCCCAATCTGGCAGTCCTGCGTGCGGTAGCACGCCCTTAATCTGCTCCCAATCTGCGAAATCTGCGATTCCCCTGTGCCGTGTCGTGCTGTGTTTCCCCGGGCCCCCCAGAGCAAGACCGTTGTCGGGGCGGGAGGGGCGGCGGCATTGTGTTATAATGGCGGCATGAAACCTTTGGCCATCACAGGCGGGGATTGCGCGGGCATCGGGCCGGAGATCACGGCTCGAGCCGTGGCGGCGTTCCCGGATGAGCAGTTCGCGATTTATACCAACCGCGCCCTCTTTGCGCGGGCCTGCGCCGTTGCCGGCGTCCCCCTTCCCGAGGGCCCGAACGTCGCGTGGGTGGATTTGCCCCTGGGATGCCCCGTCGACGCCGTCGTGCCGGGGAAGAACCAGGCCGCGACCGGCGAACTGGCCTACGCCTGCGTGACGGCCGCCGGCCGCGACGCCCTCGCCGGCCGCGTGCACGGGCTGGTGACGGCCCCCTTCAGCAAGGCCGCGCTCCACCTCGCCGGCCACACGGACGTCCCCGGCCACACCGAGCTGTTGGCCCGCCTTTGCGGTCGACAGGAGGCCACGATGGCCTTCTTCGCGCCCGGCCTCGCCGTGGCCCTCGCCACCATCCACTGCGCCCTGCGCGACGTCCCGGGTCTGCTCACGGCGCCGCGCCTGCGCCGCGTCTTCCGCGATTTCGCCGACGCCCTTGCGCGGATGCTCGGCCGCCGCCCTCGGATCGGCGTTCTGGCGCTCAACCCCCACGCCGGCGAGGACGGCGCCTTCGGCGACGAGGAGGCCCGCGTCCTCGCGCCCGCCATCGCCGAGGCGCAGGCCTGGGCCGACTTCGAGGGCCCCCTCGTGCCTGACACCGCGATGACCGAGGCCGGCGGCGCCGCGCGCTTCGACGGCTTCGTCGCGATGTACCACGACCAGGGCCTCATTCCCTTCAAGCGCGCCGCCTTCGAGGAAGGCGTGAACACCACGCTCGGCCTCCCCTTCGTGCGCACCAGTCCCGACCACGGCACCGCCTTCGCCCTCGCCTGGCAGGGCCGCGCCTCCGCCAGGAGCATGGTCGCCGCCATCCGCAAAGCTCGGGAGCTCACCCGATGAGGCGCCCCCTCTCAGACGGCGAGGCCCGTGCCCGGCGCGACAAGATCGCCCGCTGGGTCTTTGGCGTCTGCGCCGTCCTCCTCTTCGGCGGCTACGTCGTCGCCGACTTCTCGGGCGTCCTCCCCCGCGAGGTCTCCGTCCGCTGGCGCAGCGGCCTCCGCTTCAAGACGCCCGACGACCTCACCCGCTACAAGAACTTCGACCCCGACCTCGTCCTGGGCATCGCCATCGGCGACACGCGCTACTGGCTCAACCACGCCCGCCACCACGCCATCGTCACCCGACCCTGCTTCTGGGTCACCGACTGGTTTGTCCCCGAGCGCGTCGAGTACGAAGGCGAGACCTACGCCGTCACCGCCCTCCACCCCGCCGCCCTCCTTTACGCCGAGGGCGTCACCCGCGCTGTCTCTTATACAC
>DVOR01000070.1 GCA_018713405.1 Candidatus Spyradenecus faecavium
GCAGAGGGCCTGGGCGCAGAGTTGGAGGGCGTCGGCGGAGTCTTTTTTGGGGCGGCCGCGTTTGTATTCGACGGGGAAGGGCGGGGCGCCTTGGCGGAACTCGACGGCGTCGGCCTGGCCAACGAGGCCAAGGCGTTTGGAGATGAGCCAGAGGCCGCGGCAGGTGCGGACGCCGTTGCGGATTTCGTCGCCGGCCTCGTGGACGCGTTCGTGCATGAGGCGGCCTTCGGCGGTGAGGCGGTTTTCCTCCCAAACGCCGGCGATATGGATGAGGGCGCACTGGCGGGGGCAAATCCGCCAGTGCTGGAGTGCGGAGAGGGGGATGCTCTCCGGGTCGGTCATTTGCCGAGCTCGCTTTCGGGGACGAGGGTGATGCCGGCGGGCAGGTCTTTGTCGTCCACCGTGACTTCATAGTCGGCGTATTCGCGGGCGGGCTTGGTCTCGTCTTTGCGTTTGACAGTGACGCGCTCGAAGAGTTCTGCGGCTTGGGCGTTGCCGAGGGCGGAGTCGTGCTTGAAGACGATGAGGCGACGGACGGTCATGGTGCCGCGGGCGGCGGAGGGATCGTCGACGAACATCATCTTGACGGCGTTCCAGAAGACGTTGAGGTCTTCCTCGGAAAAGCCGGTGCGTGCGGCGAAGGAGGGGACGATGAAGCCGTGGGCGGCATAGAGGCCGTAGGGGACGGTGTTCTTACGGCCCATGGTGCGATTGTCGCCGGATTGCTTTTCAGCCTCTTCCTCGGTGGCAACGGCCATGCGGGTGATGGCGTGCTCGAGGGTGACGATGGGGTCGACGGATCGGGCGAAGGTGAATTGGATGGGGCCGCGGACCTGGCCGCCGGTGTAGTCGAGCTTGTTTTTGGCTTTGGGCTTGGTGGTGAGGACGGCACCGAAGGCGCGGATGTCGAAGAAGGTTTCGCACATTCTCGTGGTGCGGTCTTGGACGCCCTTGGCTTTCGCGTCGCCTTTAGCGGAGTCCGGGGTGCCGAGCTCGGGGAGGATTTGGGAGGGGTCAGCGGGGTCGGGGTGTTCGGTGCCGGTGGCGACCATGACGTTGTTGAGAATGGCCTTCTCTTGGATGAAGATGTCGTAGCCGGGCTTGTTGGCTTGGGCGAGCTGGATACGGTTGCGGATTTTACGCTTGAGGCAGACATCGGTGACAAGGCCGTGGCCAGTCTCGGGATCGATGCGGGGGAGGTTGCCGGCATCGGGGTCACCGTTGGGATTGCCGTCGAGGACGTCGAAGAGGAGGACGAAGTCGTAGCGGTTCTTGATGGGGTCGGACATGATGGGTTCCTTTAGTTGTTGGTGGGAAGGTCTTCTTGGATGGCAGCAGGAGCTTCAGGGGCCACTTCGGGGGCGGCCTTGGGTTTCTCTTTCTTGGTGAAGAAGTCTTGGCGCTGGTGGTAGTAACCGAGGGCGAAGCGAGCCTGGTCGGCGAGCTCGAGGTGGGTGGGAATGTCGGCGAGGTGACCGAGGATTTCCATTTTGAGGCGTTCGAGATTGATTCGGCGGCCTTCGGGGAGCTTGCCTTCGTGGTGAGTGGCGGTGCGCAGGAGGGTGCCGAAGACGGCTGCAGGGTCTGCGGATGCGGTGGCGTAGAACTTGTCTTTGATGGAGGCGTTCACGTTCCCGAGGGCTTCTTGCTGAGTCTTTTCGAGGACGGCGAAGAGACGTCCGAGGCAGTAGCCGGGGTTGTCGTTGTCTGGGTCGAGCATGGGGGTGGGTTTCCTTTCGGGTTGAAGTGAAACATTACGGGTGAGCCACGCTTTGAGGAGTGCGGCTCGGATGAAAGTGACGTCTTCGCTTTTAAGCCGACGGAGGATGGCTTGGGCGATACTGTCCGGGATCGGTGCGGCGCGGAGTGCGGCGGAGAGGAGTTCACCGCCGAGGCGCGGGGGAAGGTTTTTGATGTCGCCCTGGGGGGAGAGGGAGGTGAGGAGGCGATAGATGGGAATGGGTTTGCCTTCTTCTTTCGGAGGTTTGACGACGTCGAGGTCGGTGAACCAGTCGCGCAGGTGCTCGGCGGTCTGGGTGGGGGTCTGTTCGACCCAGAGGCGGACGGCGATACGTGCGGAGACGGGTTGGAGAAGAAGGAGCCAGAAGCGCTCCTTGTCCTCGAAGCCGGGCAATTGGCCTTTTTGCGCGGCGGTGAGGATACCTTTGAGGGCGATGGCGCCGGAGTCGTCCGCTTCATCCGCGTGATATCCGAAGAGATCGGCGAAGGCGGTTTCGACTGGGTTGGCTTGGCTTGCCCAAAAGAGAAGCGTTTCATCACCCACGTTCATGCTATGGTCATTGGACTGCAGGAGTGCGGACAATGCGGCAGAGTATTTGAAAGTGGTTGTCTCGGAAATGGGGGCATTGCCGCCTTGCTCTTTGTGGTAGGAGTCGAATCCGCTGTTTTTCTGGAAGGCGACGAGGCGGCATCCACTGCTTTGCCCGTTGCGCAATGCGATGGGGGCAGTGGTTTTTGTGATGGTGCCACGCTCGCCGCTGACGATGCACAGGGAGTCGCCTTGGACGAAGGTCGCCAATTGTTTGTCATAGGCCTCGCGAACGTCTTCACGGGTACAAACGACGTCGCCATCGCCCACCAAGCGGAAGGTGATAAGCGTGCTGCCTTTGGGCTTCTCCACCTCTTGCATGAACGCGTGGAATTGGTCGGGTGAACACTTTTCGAGGTCTGTTAGTTTGTTTTCGTTCTCTAGGAAACGGAGAATGGGGGCGAGCGCGTCGCAATTGAGGGCAGCAATTCGTTGGGCGAAGGCGGCGCATTTCGCCTTGGCGTCTTCCTGCTTTTTCTTTTCTTTATCCTTGTCCGTGTTGTCCTTCTCGATTTTGGGGATGCCGAGGGCATATTCGGGGTTGTCCCACAGCAACCGGGGATTGATGCCTTGCTTGTGTTCGCCGGCGGGGACGCGGAAGCATTTGGCCACTTCTTCCGTGTGCGTTTTCCCCTTCGGGGCGGTGCGTGTGACAGTTTCGTAGGTACTGGTGAAGGCCTTCACGCTGCCATCGGGATTGAGGTAGACGACCCAACCGATTTCCCTGTAGGTCCAACCGAGTGAGGCGATTTTGCCTTCGCGGGCGAGTCGGTCGTAGTAGGCGACGAGGGCTTGGAGGATCATCGTTTGACCTCCTCGCTGTCTGGGGCGGGGACGGTGATGACGCCCTGGGTCATTTTTGCGTGGTAGAACATGGGCTGTGGATCTTGAGGGTTGGAGAAGTCGAGGTCGTAGAGCATGAAACCGAGGTCGCGATCTTCGGGGATGGGCTGGATGGGCTCGGTGTCTGGGTGGTCGACAAGCCTGAAGTCGGCGGCGCATTCGCGGCAACCGAGGTAGGGGCGGATGAAGCATTGGCCTTTGCGGGCGCGGCGCTCGAACATGGCGGCGTATTTGGCGGGCTTTTCGTCGGGGCCGGCCTCGCTGGTGAAGACAGGGTCATCGGGGCGGAGCCAATCGGGGGCTTCGGCGTAGACCTTGGGGCGTTCGGCGGGCGGAATGAAGTCGAAGTGGGCGTGGAGGCGGTAACGGACGTCGCGAAGCATGAGGGAGGCGCGTTGGACGCGGTTGTCGACGGCGTTGATGGGGGTCTCGCCGCCGACGGCACCGACCTCGTTGCGGCGGATATTGATCCAGCGGATGGGTGCGAGGACATCGATTTGGTCGATGCGCCACCGGATGGCCGGCTTCCAGAGGAGGGCGGAGTAGATGGCACGTGCGGCAGATGGGGTGATGACGTCGTAGCTGACACGCTCGACTTTCATTTCGGGGCGGGTGAAGCAGGCCAATGGGCCTGAGACTTCCAAACAGAATCCAAAGCGTCCCATGTCGTTCCTTTCTCAGTTGTTAATCAAATCGGCGGTGGAGAGGGTCTCGCAAGTGATATTAAGGCCGGTTTCGAGGGAGTAGAGGCCTTTCAAGTCAGGCAAGGCGTAATAGGGGGATTCCTCGCGGTGCCCGGTCTCTGGATTGAAAATCGTAAGGGGTGTCGGGGCCCGCAGTCGCGCGAAGTCTCGTCGGCGCACTTGGAGGCGAACCCCGCGAAGGGCACGGAGGCGCTCCTTGGTGAGGCCTTTTTCGATGGCTTCCTCCAAGATGTCCTTGGCATTGCCATAGGGAACGAAGACGGTCTCTTCGCCTTCGTCGGGAATCATCCGGAAGAGCTCGGAGACTTCGCGGAAGCGGAGGTTGCGGGGGTTGTGAAGCTTCGTGAGAAGGTTTTCGCCGCGGTCGTTAAGGCCGTTGAAGTATTCTTTGAAGAAGGCGGTGAAGGCGGCAGGATGGTGGGGGGCTTCGTCGAGGCCTTCGGGCAGGAGTCCGGCGGCGAAGATGGCCTTGCGGAGTGTGCCCATGACGCAGGGCTTGGGCTCTTCGAAGAGGTAGACTTGGCCGTGGGCGAGGGAGCCGTCGGGGTTCTTGAGTTTGCCTTCGCGGTTGCAGCGGCCGGCGGCTTGGGCGAGGGAGTCGAGGCCGGCGAGGGCGCGGAAGACGGCGGGGAAGTCGAGGTCGACACCGGCTTCGATGAGGGAGGTGGAGACGACATAGGTGGGGATGTGGGCCTTGAGGCGTTCGCGGATTTGGGTGATGACGTCGCGGCGGTGGGCGGGGCACATCCAGGTGCTGAGGTGGAAGGTGTCGCCGGGCTTGAGGGCGTTGAGGGCGGCGTAGAGGTCGCGGGCGTCTTGGCGGGTGTTGACGACGCAGAGGGCGCCCTGTTCCTGGGCGATGCGGTCGGCGAGATCGGGCCACTCCATGCGGCCGAGGAGGCGGTAGTCGACGCGGCGGAGTGCGGCGTAGAGGCCGTCGACGTCGGGGGCGAGCTCGGTGGCGCCGGTGAGGCGGAAGGCGGAGAGGTCGGGCTGGGTGGCGGTGCAGAGGACGACGGTGCAGCCGT